>DQVL01000087.1 GCA_015661745.1 Thermoprotei archaeon
AGCCTCCGATTTCACCTAACTTTTTGCCTGGGTAAACCATATCTATTGTATCATTCAATATCTTCTTATTTAATCTAACAATTTCTTGGTATTCGCGACCACGTGCAATAGTTATAGCAGTATCAGCTATATATCCATCAATATGAACACCAACATCGATTTTAAGTAATCCTTCTCTAAACTCAATAACTTCTTTAGTAAGTGGGGTATAATGAGCTGCTACAGAGTTGAACCCTATATTACATGGAAAAGCTGGTGCACCGCCATTCCTTATGATATAATCCTCTGCCTTTATAGCTACATCTAAAATGTCTATATAGATTTTAGACGATATATTATCATAGATGTAATTGAGAGTCTTCTTAGCTATCTTACCAGCTTCTATATATTTTTCAATCGCCTCGTCATCTAACATTAGGAATCATTTATTATAATGTGTAAAATTAAATAAAATTATAGTTAGTATACATGCTATTAATATTTTTTGAAGTGGATAGGAAAATTGGAGTAATATTTGGAGGAACATTCGAAAATTTGCATGCAGGCCATATAAAGCTTATAAGTATAGCTTTCAAATTGGGTACACACATAATAATTGGCCTAACTTCAGATAAGATGGCTTCCGATATGCGGAAAAGAGCAGTAAAAGAATTTACTGATAGAAAAAAACAACTTACTGAACTAATAAATAGTTTGGACACGAATTCTTCATATGAGATAATTAGTATAAATGACTCATATGGACCGTCCATAACTAGGTCAGATATAAATATTATAATCGTAAGTACTGAGACTTTTCCGGTAGCTCTTGATATCAATAGAAAGAGAAGAGAGAGTGGACTAGACCCACTTGGGATATATGTAATAAACCTATTAGAATCCGATACAGGATTGAAAATAAGTTCATCTTTAATAAAAATGAAGAGTCTAGATGAATGGGGAAGGAAGAAATAGATAGAATTATATGAAGGATTTAATCTCTTCCGCTGATTTTATTATACTTATTTCATTTCTCAAAACGATGTCTCTATAGTAATCCAATCTTTTTTTAAATTTATCCATGAATTCAACCAGTATGTTATAGGTAATATTTTTTAAATCACCACTTAAAAGTTCACCACGTTTATACTTTTCACCAAGTTCAAGCCACATATTTTCATCATCTAAAATATATGTAAGTAATCTATAAGGAACATCTACCTCAATATCCCCTCCATACTTTCTATGCTCCTCAATAGTCGGTTTACCACCTGAAAAGGCTCGCCAAATTTTTTTCCTTAAGTCTCCATAGTCTTCTTCAGGTAGAAAAATCGAGTTAAGTGGATCGCTTTTACTCATTTTTTCGGACCCATCTAAACCAGGTATAAGGCGAATATATATTGAGGCGACCTGTTTAAAATCATAGAAATCTGTTCTTCTAATATAGTCTCTACATAACCTCATATGAGGATCTTGATCTAATCCTATAGGCACCAACCCCATCATATCTAAGGAAAACTGGGGAAATAAAATATCACCTATTTGTATTAATGAGGAGAGGACTCTTCCTGGTGTTACATCACCGTATATTGCTTTTAACTCACTAAATGTAGTTTTTCTAGAAACATCTGCAGCTATTTTGACTATATCTTTGTTTTCTGACTGGAAATAAAACAAGGTTTTTTTGGGATCTAAACCTAATGCAAGATATGTTGGAATGTGAAATTTTAGTGCATACTCTTTCGCCTTTTCCAAAGGAACGTTTCTCGTGGATAAAGATTCTATATCAGCAATAGCAATTATTGTTATCTTACTTAATTGTTGGAAGTACTTTACAGATTCTACAATAGCGTAGGTTCCCAAATGTATAAGTTTATAAGATGGCATTATACCCGTTAATATATAGAAGGGTCCACCTCTCAACATCTTTTTAAACTCTTCAATACCTCGAGCAGCTATGAAGATTTCTCTAGACACGAATTTATGTGGAAAAGGAAATTTAATATCTTTAATAGGTTCCAAACCAAATTGTCTAATTAGCTTTACCTCCCTATCCTTCAACACTATGGATACACCTTCACCATTGACTACAATAATTAAATAATAATTTAGAAATCAAACATCATTAAATTTATCATAAAAAATTGCTAAAGAATATTTGTAATGAAGAGGGATGTTATAAAGAGGCTTAAAGCATTGGATAAAATTGAGTTAACTGACCTTGCGAATCTTTTATCAGTAAAGGTAGATAGATTAAGAGGCTATGTAGAGGAGTGGAAAAGAAATGATATGGTAAACATAATAACAGAGACTCGTTATCAAATTAAACCTGGGAAAAGACTTCTTGAATACAAAACATTACCCGAAATAATTCTACTTAAAGAATTACTGGAGTGGGGAGATATAGATATTACCAAAGCAAAGAATAAAACATCGATAAAAAAAGAAGATTTTAATCCATCATTATCGATAATATTAAAAAATAGGTTGGCTAAAATTAAAAAAATTAATTCAAGATCAGTTATATCTATCGTGGACAAAAACAAAGCTTTGAAATATATTGAAGGTAAAGATCTTCTGATAAAATCCCTCATAAATGAAGGGATTAAGGAATTTAAGAGCGAAAAAGATATAGATAAAGACCTCATGCAATTATTGAATAGACCTGGAATCTTGGAATTAACAAAAAGAAGGATTGAATATGTAGTATTTAAGAGAAATCCTGAAATTATCATAAGTGATTTACAAAAAGAGGAAATCAAAGACTTAACTAGAGACATAATTATATCTGGTGAATGGAAAAAAAAGAAAATTAAAGAATATGACGTTCAGTCCTCGTCTTATGTTATTTATAGTGGTAAGAAGCATCCATTGACTGAGTTGATCGAAGAAATAAGAGAGATATTTTTTGAAATGGGATTTGAGGAGGTTACGGGTCCAATTATTGAAACAGCATTCGTTAATTTTGATATGTTATTTCAACCTCAGGACCATCCAGCAAGGGATATGCAAGACACATTCTATATTGAAAAACCATTCGATAAAGGGGATATTCCATTTCCAGAGCTAATAGATAAAGTTAGAAAAACCCATGAAGATGGTGGATCAACAGGTTCTATTGGATGGAGATATAAATGGGATATAGATGAAGCGAGAAAATATGTTTTAAGAACCCACACAACAGCCACTACAATAAGAAATTTATATTTAAACCGTAATAGAGAATCATTAAAGCTTTTTTCAATCGGAAGAGTATTTAGAAATGAGACTATAGATTATAAGCATTTAGCTGATTTTATGCAGGTTGACGGAATCCTATTAAATAAAGGAGCAAATTTAAGGCTCCTCATGGGAATCTTAGAAAGATTTTTCAAGAAATTAGGAGCAAAAAAAATCAAATTCTGGCCCACATATTTTCCATTTACAGAGCCATCAATCCAACCGACTATTTATTCAGAGAAAATAGGTGAATGGATAGAGTTGGGAGGCGCGGGGATTTTTAGACCTGAAATTACTGAATCCCTAGGAATTAAACATCCAGTTTTAGCGTGGGGATTAGGTCTAGAGAGAATAGTAATGATTAAATATGGTATAGAGGATATTAGAGAGATTTATTTAAATAGATTATCTTGGCTTAGAACGAGGGTGTTATAATGCCTACAACGAAAATATATTATGATACAATTCTTAAGGAGACAGGTATGGAAATTGATGAGTTTATAGAGGTCATTCCCTATGCTGGATTAGAAGTGGATGAAATAGCCGAAGAATATCTAAAACTTGAGTATACACCTAATCGCATAGACTACGGATTTCCATATGGAATATTCAAAACCCTTAGAGGAATCACAGATATGGAAAGGGGAATATTAAAATATACACTAAATCCACCTAAAAAGGGATTTCAGGTTGTCGTTGATAATTCTTTAAAGGTAATTAGACCATACATATCATGCTTCGTGGTTAAAAATCTAACATTATCAGAGACCGATATAGAGTATATAATAAATTTCCAGGAAGATCTTCACAAAACCATCGGAAGAAACAGAAGAAAGGCTTCTATAGGAATACATGATTTTACCAAAGTAGAGCCCCCCATTTACTACGTGACCGAAAAAATTAGTTTCAAGTTTCATCCATTGGGCTTCGAAAGAGAGATCTCAATAAAGGATATACTTAAAATGCATCCAAAGGGCATCGAATATGGCGACCTAATACCAAAAAAATATGGAAGGTTCCCTATTTTGAAAGATTCACAGGACATGGTACTGTCCATGCCACCAATTATTAATTCGATACATACACAAGTTACACCAGATACAAAAGACTTGTTCATTGATGTAACGGGATGGGATGAAAACGCGATTAACCAAATATTGGTATTGTTGCTAACGTCATTGGCAGATTTAGGAGGGGAAATCTACCAAGTAGAGGTAGCTTATTCCGATAAGATAATTAAAGCACCACAACTTGAGTATTCCCAAATGGTTGTATCACATGATTTGATACAAGGACTTTTAGGGATGGATATAACAAAAAATGATGTGATAAACAGTTTAGAGAGGATGAGGTTTGAAGTATATGAAAAAGATGGTAACTACATAGTTACTATTCCTCCATACAGATTTGACATCCTTCACCCTGTAGATATAGTTGAAGATATAGCTATAGGAATTGGCTTCTGGAAGATAAAGCCAGAAATGAAGGCTATGTATTATTCAGAGGCTAAACATCTCGACATAGAAGATTTTATTCATGATAAAATAATACCAATACTTACAGGTATGGGATTTATAGAAGTAATAAATATGATGTTGATTAACAAGGAAGTACAAACTGAGTTTATCAAATTAAGCAATAAAACAGTCATTGAAGTAGTTAACCCTAAGACGTCAAGAAACACAATTAGACATATGTTACTACCTGGATTATTAGAAAATGTATTCAGAAATATTAACGAAGAATATCCATTAAAACTATTTGAGATTGGGTGGGTTATAGAGGAAGATCTAAATGAGAAGCTTAAGCTTTGTGTTGTAATAGCTAGTTATAGAGTTAACTATGGTGATATAAAAGCCGTAGTTGATGCGTTACTATCTAATTTAGGAATAAAGGATATATATAAATATGAGAAGGCTAAGTATCCATTTTTAATTAATGGAAGATCAGCCAAATTAACTATCAATAGTAAAGAAGTCGGATTTTTAGGAGAGGTTAATCCAGAGATTCTCCTAAAATTTAATATAAACATTCCAACAGTAGTCGCTGAATTATATATCAAACCGTTATTTAAAGTTTATCAAGAACTTGATTAAAAAATATCTATAGGCATGTAGTTTCCCCGGCGGACCAGCCAGAGTCATGAAGGCTGGGTACCCCTACATGCCACAACTTTAAAAGCCCGTCAAGAGGGGCTCTACTGAATTAGGAGTAGCCTATATAATGATGTGGAGAGAGTTATTGACGGGCTACAATCTATATAAGGGTGTGACGGTGAAGAAAGTAGAGGAACATAGAGAACGGCTAGCATATGTAATAGAAAATTTAAACTCTTTAAAGCCAAACAGCATTATAATTGTAGAAGGAAAAACAGATAAGTTAGTATTACAACCATTGATTTCTAACTACATAAGAATATCAACCATCGTAAATCTTAATAAATTATTAATGGAAAACAAAGTTCACAGAGAGTACTTGATTCTTACCGACTTTGATGGGGAGGGTAAAAAGCTACATAAATATGTCAAGAATAAGTTGCTGGGAAATGGTATTAGTGAAAATTTTATAAGGGATGATATTAGAAATACAATACGTAAATATTTGACCCTTTATGGATATGGTATATATGATGGATTATCTTCACTAATAAAAAAGGCTAACGTTAATCCAGAAAAATTCAAGGTGAACGTCTTATCCAGATATTTATATATTTTAGACGATGAATAATCTAATCATAACATACACACATTGGTGATATAAAATGAATGAGAAAAATAAAACCGAAAAGAATATGAAGAAATATATTATAGATTTCGACTTTGAAATAGATGGAGTTGTGGAAGTAAGTGATATTGTTGGAGCGATATTTTCATCTACGGATTATCTCCTAGGACCCAATTTCGATTTAAGAGATATGGCAAAAACTGGGAAAATTGGAAGAATATCCATACACGATATAAATAAATCAGGTAGAAAGATGACGGGGACATTACAAGTAGTTACCACAAAAGAGATTGAAGGTGTAGCGTTAATTGCCGCATTAATTGAAACCGTAGAACAAGTTGGTCCATACAGAGCAAAATTTAGATTTAAAAAAATCATCGATGTCAGAGAAGAAAAGCTAAAATACATTGAAAAACGTGCAATCCAAATCCTAGAAAATTGGAGATACAGGAAAATACCTAAAGCAGATGAGATATTGGAAAAACTTAAGGAGAAGGCTTCTAAAAGGGATAATGTAGTTACTATAAAATTGGGTTCTGACACCTTAGCTGCCGGTCCTGATGTAGAAAGAACAGATGAGGTTATATTAGTTGAGGGAAGAGCAGATGTAAATAAACTTGTTAAATATGGCTTTACTAATGTACTAAGTATAGGCGGTGGAAAAATCCCTGAAAAGATCAAAGAATTATTAAGTGGTAAACGAGTAATAGCATTTCTAGATGGGGATCGTGGAGGATATTTAAATCTAAAGAAACTTCTAAACACAATCAAGGTGGATTATATAGCTATGGCTCCCAAAGGAAAAGAAGTTGAAGATTTAAAATATGAGGAGATATTAGATGCATTAAAAAATAAAAAACCAGTTAATGCCTTTATTTTGGAAGGAAGGGATGAGTTAATGCCTTACCGTGAATACATAGATATGGTATATGGAAATATGGAGGCTGTAATCGTTAAAGACAATAAAATATTAAGTAGAGTTCCAATATCTGAATTAATTGAGGAATTGGAAGAACTAAATGAATCAGCAGATTTTTTGGTTATGGACGGTATTATAACCCAGAGACTAATAGACTTATGTACTAAAAAGGGGATAAAAGAAATAATTGGTGTTAGGAAGGGTTCTATAGCTAGACTTCCAAAAGATATCAAGATATTTACATATGGAGAGTAATCGTGAAAAAAGAATATAAAGGAGATTATATAATTTTAGAGCCTGAATCGAGATTTGACATTATAGTTTTATACTGGATTACTAAATCAATTGGCAAAATCGGTTCAACTATAAAATGGCGAGAGAAGATAGAGAGTGGTCTAAAGACAAAAAAAATCTCAGATGTAGCCACTATCCTTATTCAATATAATGACATAAGAATAGACCATAAAATTCGATCGCTTAGAGTAACTGGAAGAGTAATAGACACTAATAAAGAGGAGTTAATAGGTAGAAAAATAGGGTTAGACATATCTATAAATGGAAGGGCAATATTCCCTAAAGACAAAGTTGTAGAAAAAGTCATTAGTAAGACTTCATCCAAGGAAGTTATATTAGTGATAGTTCTTGATATCGATGGATATATTATTGCTGAAGTTAGTGACAGAATAGAGATCATTGACGAAAAATACATTCCCGCATCTGTAATTCTGGATAATGAGGAAGAATTTAGAGGTGACTTAGAAAAAATTAATGAGATAATAAGGAGACATCGTGAAAAAAAATCAATAGCTATACTTGGTTACAATGTTGGTTCTAAAAATTTGGCTAAAAAAATAAGGGGAATAGATTTTAAATTAGAAAAAACTCTAAATGCCAATAT
>DQVL01000054.1 GCA_015661745.1 Thermoprotei archaeon
ATATTATATATCTTTTAGGGTTTAACCAATTTCAAAGATGAAATAAAAAAATATTTATAAATATTCATAATCTACATCGACCAACCTATCAAGAGTGATTTATAGAGTATAAATATGAATATCTATTATGGTTAGGTGATTAACATTGTCAAATAGTAGATCATTCAGAGAGTTCATTGAGATACCAGAGAATATAGATAAACTATCTATTAAAGCGGATTTAGCGGATCTAATCCTTGAGCCACATGATGAAGATACTTTAATCCTACATGGGTTTATATTAGGTGGAGACCCACCTAAAATAGATAAGACCTGGGATGAGGAGAGCCTAGATATAATGATTACCAGGGCTAGGAGTGAGAGTAGATTATATTCAGTAAAGATGAAGGTAGTTATACCCATGAATATAATTAAACGATCTATAAATATATCGGTCGACATCGGAGATATTAGAGTTGATGGACTCCCCATAGACATTCTAAAAATCGATATATCAAATGGAGACATACTCACTGGGGGTGTAAAAGCTAAGGAGGTTAAATTAACAAGCCAGACAGGAGACATTATATTAAGGGGTGGAAACTTTAAAAATGGCTACTTCTCAACTGTAAATGGAGATATTAGACTTGAGATATTAATGGAGAAGGACTTCAATATACATGCCTCATGTAACCAAGGCCGGATAAGGATATCGCTACCGATAAATGTATCAGCAAATATAAAGAGTAAGACGTTAAAGGGTAGGGTATATATCACACCTAAATCTTATATAAAGAACTATGTAAAGGGAGAGTATGAAGAAGTCGTTTTTGGAGGGGGGGATGCAGATATTAAATTAGAGGCTATATCTGGTGATATCAATATCAACCTCTTCGCAGAGCTACCGATGAAGCCCTCCTAAATATTCTCATATTTAATATTAAAGCCGAGATAAGGAGTGGAGCGATATAACTTGATAATCTATATAGAATGGCTATTATAACAGATGTAGATTCACCTACTGGATAAAGAGATGAAATTATAACACCCTCTGTAATACCCAACCCACCAACTGTGATAGGTAAGCTGGAGATGGTGTTAGCTATATAGACTATTAAGAGAGATAGAATGTAGTTGGGGTTTGGGATGAACCCTATCGATAAAATATATAGTACCATACCTGATATGAGGCCTATGAGGATCGAGATGGACATTATGACTGGAAACACCTTATAATCTAAAATAACTTTATGGAAATGCTCCTTAAATAGATGGATATCCTTAATAACAAGTTTATCAGAGAAGGATTTGAATCCGAAACGGATAAATAATCTAGAGATAAGCCGATAAACTATTGGAAAGCCAAGTATAAATAATACATTTGCAATTACGATTAAGATACTTATGAATAGACTTATCAAGAGATATATATTTATATATCCATCCAAAAAGGTGAGTAAAGAACCAAATATAATTAATATAAATGCAGTTAAAACCTCCATAAAGACCTCGGAATATGAAATTGATATTGCTATACCCCTATCAACATCCATCTTCTCAAGATAATAAATTCTATATACCTCATCACCTATATATGAAACCCCTATGAGAGAGAAAAATTCACTCCCAAATCTAAGTGTAATAGCATCGGAAATAGACGGTCTATATCCAGAATATCGAAGTATCATATAGAAACGGATTCCCTTCAATAGAAATAGTGTTATAGATAGGGAGGTAGCTAAAATAAGGATATCGATATACCCATATATCCTAGTCAAGTCGATCGTGAATAAAATGGATAATATAATTATAACGATAAATGTGACTGCTAAAACCAGTATTAAACGCTTTAAACTCTCTGATGTAGCACTCATCAAATGATATATATTCAAGGGATTAGATTCAAAATAATTCATATACATCTAACATTCTCTTTTTAAGCACCTTCAAACCCATATTATATAGGAGGGGTAATCAGTGAAAAAGAAGTATAGAGTATCGAACTTTACACTCCAATTCATCCTATCAACTACGAGAGGAACCCTTGAAAATATAATATTGACCCTTGAGGTAGATGGTGATGAGAAGAGGATGTTAAAGATGTATAATATACCTCTTGAGATTGCATGGGAACTCGAGAAATATTCTGATAATGGAGGGGGATTACCCACTGTACACACAGACTTCCGCTTCAGTATATTCGATATTTTAATGGAGCTTCCAGATATAGAGGGGATACTAAGAAATAGTATTGAAGAGATAGTTATAGATAGGCTACACCCCGAATCAAACGTCTTCTCAGCAGAGGTGAAGCTAAAGAACAACTATAGTGGCTTATCAAAGAAGGTTAGGATGGTTCCAAGCCATGCAGTACTTCTCTCCATAATGGGGAATATACCACTATATATATCTGAGGACCTCCTAGAATATACGGAGGTTAATACGTCACATGGGGAGGGAGAGGGTGGAGAAAAGTTCTTCCCAGATGAAGACGATGAATATCTAAGCTTTAGCGATGATGATGATTGGGATGAAGGGGATGAGGAGATCTAAAGATTTAGTATATCTAATGTCTTCTCAAGTAGATATGGTGTCGCAGCTGAAATAATTTTTAATCCACCAACCTTATCAATATATACTCTATCATCTATACCCTGTTTAATCCAGACCTTACCACCAGCCTCCCTAACAATTAATTGACTGGCACCTACATCATAAACCCTTAAAGAGCCTCTAACATCTATATGGAGGTCGAGAACACCTTCAGCTACTAGACAATCCTCTAAGGCGGCTGAGCCGAAATGCCTGGGATAGTTTGTATATCTAAGTATCTCCAGACTCTTAGATACACCGGGAATCTCATGGGTTATAGCTATGGAGATGAATGCATCTATAGTCTTCAATGTAGGTCTAACCCTGAGAGCCACACCATCTTTATAGGCACCTACACCACTATATCCAAAGTATGACTCCCCAGTAAATATATTCCTGACATATCCTGCATATACATTGTCTAGATATGGCCCATCGGCAATTGCAAGTGATATAGCGCTAAATCTAATACCCCTAGAGATATTGCTTGTCCCATCAACGGGATCAACAATAAGTATAGCATCTAAATCTGGGTTATAATCCCTAAACCACTCCTCAGAATAGACTCTAGGTCTAAACCCCTCCCTCTCAAGGAAATCCTTCAATGCAGAGGCTGATGCATAGTCAATTTGCCTACCAAACTCCTTCGGGGTTATATCACCCTTAAATACTCTTGATCTCTCCCTCTCAAACACATCCATAATATTGATATACATCTCTTCAGCAGCATCTACGAATAGCGACTCAATAAAATCCTTCTCAAACCTCTCCATAAGAAACTATCCCCTCACAGCATCATCAGCTATTTTAAGGCTTTCATCAAAGGCATCGATAAAACGATCTATATCTTCAACCCCAACTATAAGTGGAGGGGCAACTACAAAGTGTGAGATCCAACTCATCAACATAAATCCTTTATCAAGCATATCTTTAGCTATCCTATCAGTCATGAGGGTCTCTCCAGATAGTTTATCCTCCCTAGTATTGAAGGGGGTCTTAGACCCTCTATCCTTTACAATCTCCACAGCCCAGAATAACCCTAGACCCCTTACATCACCCACCGATTTATGCCGCTCCATCAACTCCTTAAGCCTCCTACCTAGATACTCCCCCAATTCTCTACTCCTCCTAATAAGATCCAAACGTTTATACTCTTCAATAGTGGCTTTCATGGCAGCCATAGATATTGGATGGTAGGCGAAGGTATGTCCAATAGGCATAAAATTATCTATGAAGTAATCCGCTATCTCCTTGGATATAGCTGTAATCCCTATTGGTACATAACTACTTGTCGCTCCCTTAGCAGTAGTCAATATATCTGGCTCGACATCCCAATGCATATACCCAAACCAATAGCCAGTCCTCCCCCATCCAGACATAACCTCATCAAAGGCTAGGAGAAGGTTATATTGATCAGCTATCTCCCTCAATCTTTCATAATAGCCTTCTGGAGGGACTATAACACCATTGGTGCCTGTTATAGGCTCCATAAAGATGGCTGCAACATTCCCCTCCCTCTTAACCATATACTCTATATAATCAGCACATGCAAGTCCACATGATGGATACTCAAGTTTAAATGGGCATCGATAACAGAAGGGATCCGGGGCAAATATAGTACCCCTAACATTTGTATGGAGCTCCAACGGATATCTACGGGGATCCCCTGTTAAAGAGATAGCCCCTGCAGAGGCTCCATGGTAAGACTCATATCTAGCTATAACTTTATAGCGGGGCGACTTATAAACCCTAATATATTTAAGGGCATCCTCATTAGCCTCAGCACCACTCGTCGAGACCATATACTTTTTAAGTCTACTGGGCATTACAGACTCTAAAGCCTTCAATGCCGATGCCCGAATCTCCAACGCATATGAAGGGCCTAAATAGGCTAGTGTATCAAGCTGCTCCTTAATAGCCTCAATAACATTCTTATTTCCATATCCAAGGTTTACATTGACTAACTGGCTACTAAAGTCTAGATATCTCTTACCATCTCTACCGATTAGATATGCGCCTTCCCCACCCACAATCTCCAATGGATACTTCCAAACCCTTTGAAACCTCCATGTACCCATACCAAGCCTCACATATTCATAGGGCACATCCATGTTAAACACCAGATAATGATATAGATTGTTGAATGGCCAACATAAATATGTATAAATAAATGGATTTACATAGATGGAGATTTAGAGGATAACCTTCTAAAGTGATTAATCATCTCCTCATTATGTATAAATAGAATTTATATTCCCAATATTGAGTGGAGAACCTGGAAATGACATTAGCTAGATATGTAGTTAGGAGGCTTCTCCAGGCTATACCCACCCTATTCATACTCCTAATCTTTATGTTTATCCTTGTCAGGGTACTCCCTGGGGATCCTGCACGGCTTATAGCCGGTTTAGAAGCTACCGAGGAGGATGTGGAGAGGATTAGGGTATTACTTGGATTGGATCGTCCAATCCATGAACAATTCATCAATTACATGTTAGATATACTACGTGGGGATCTAGGGACATCGATTAAATTTGAGACACCGGTTATTCAGGAGATACTTATCAGGTTTCCAAGGACCCTTGAACTAGCAATAGTAGCTGAGTTAATTTCAATAGCCATTGCCATCCCACTAGGAATAATATCAGCCTTGAGACCCTTTACAAAGACCGGTGCATTAGCAACTATAGGATCATTATTAGGGTCATCCATGCCTATATACTGGCTAGGCCTCATCCTTATATATGTATTCTCGGTAAATATGAGGTTACTGCCTTCATTTGGATATGGGACACCGGCACATATAGTCTTACCAGCATTTACATTGGCAACACTTCTAATGGGTAACTTAGTTAGGATAACTAGAGCCTCGGTATTAGATGCTTTAGAGAGTAATTATATAGTTACAGCAAAGGCAAAGGGACTCTCAGAGAGGCTTATAATATATAGACATGCATTGAAGAATGCATTGATACCAATAATAACAATATCTGGACTACAGCTTGGGGCACTCCTTGGAGGAGCCATATTAACAGAGTCGGTATTTGCATGGCCCGGGATTGGCCTCCTCCTACTCGACTCGATATATAGTAGGGACTATCCACTTATACAGGGGATAATAATATTCTATGCAGTTATCCTGATCCTCATCAACCTCATAGTTGATATTGCATATGCATTTGTAGATCCAAGGGTGAGGATATCACTATGGAGGCCAGAGTAAGGGAGAGGGAGAGAAGTATAGAGTTATTTGGACAGTGGTTCAGGATATTTAGGGCTAATAAAGTGGCTTATATATCCCTATATATCTTGATAGCTATTACATTGGCATCATTAACAGCGGATTTTATCGCTCCCTACAGCCCATATGAATTCAATATTAGAAGGGCTAGGGAGCCTCCATCATGGGAACACCCCTTTGGATTGGATGAGATAGGTAGAGATCTACTAAGTAGGGTATTACATGGAGGGAGATACTCTATTGGAATTGCATATGCAGCGGTATTCCTAGGTGCATCCATAGGTGTATTCCTAGGTTTAATATCTGGATACTACGGTGGTTTAATAGATGATATTATACAGAGGTTTACAGATGCAATGTTATCACTCCCAACAATCCTATTAGCTATAGCATTGGTCACTGTATTAGGTGTAGGAGTATATAGTCTAATAATAGCTGTAGGCCTAAGTACAGTACCTATATATATTAGATTAACTAGGGGGCTAGCACTCCAAGTAAGGAATATGGATTATGTATTAGCTGCTAAAATACTTGGTAAAAGGGATATATACATAATATTCAGGCATGTACTCCCCAATATAGCGTCACCCATTATAGTCCAATCCACATATTATTTAGGACTCACAATATTAATCGCCTCGGGACTAGGATTCCTAGGTTTGGGTGTACCCCCACCAACTCCAGAATGGGGGGCGATGATCGGGAGGGGGAGAGAATTCCTAATAAGTTCCCCCCATATAGTTGTTTTTCCAGGTATATTCATATTGATAACAGCACTATGCTTCAACCTAATCGGAGATGGGCTCAGGGATGCACTCGACCCTAAAATGGCTAAATATATTAGGAGGAGGGGGATATGACGATACTTGAGGTTAGGAATCTAAAGGTATACTACTACCTATATAATGGCGTAGTAAAAGCTGTAGACGACGTATCATTTACGGTGGAGGAGGGTGAGATACTGGGTATCGCAGGGGAGAGTGGCTCAGGAAAGAGTACATTGGCACATTCAATACTTGGATTAGTTAAGCCACCTGGAAAGATAGTTGGTGGCGAAATAATATTCCAGGGTAGAGACCTAACAAAACTATCTGAGGAGGATTTGAGACGGTTAAGAGGTAGAGAGATATCTATGGTATTCCAAGACCCAAATACATATTTAAACCCTATTATGAAGGTTGGATACCAAGTGGCTGAGGTGTATGAGGCACATCAAAATATAGACATGGATAAGATACTAGATAGGGTAGCCAAACTCTTCAAAAGGGTTAGAATGACTGATCCGGAGAAGAGGGTTGGTTCATACCCCCATGAATTAAGTGGAGGCATGAAACAGAGAGCCCTAATATCGATGGCGGTCGCATTAAAACCCAAGCTTATAATATTAGATGAGCCTACATCAGCCCTAGATGTTACAATCCAACTCGAGATCATAGATTTATTGAGGGAGATGAGGGATGAGTTAAATGCATCCATGATATTCATCAGCCACGACCTCGAACTACTATCTGAATTAACAGATAAACTAATGATTATGTATGCAGGTAGAGTCGTTGAATATGGATATACAAAAGATGTCTTTAAAGATGCTAAGCATCCATATACAGAGGCACTCATAAACTCAATTAAATATATACGTAAGGGATTGTTACCCACTATTGAGGGGGAGCCACCCAGCCTTATAAACCCGCCAAAAGGATGTAGATTCCATCCAAGATGCCCCAGAAGATTTGAGTTATGTGATAGAGTAGAACCTAAACCTATATCAATAGCTGGAAGAATAGTATCGTGCCACCTCTATGGTGAGGAATATGGAGAAGGTGGTTGAGGGGAGGGGCATCAAAAAATATTTTGTGGCTAGTAAAGGACTCTTTAGTGGAGCTGAGTATGTAAAGGCTGTAGATGATGTCGATATAGAAATTTATAGGGGTAGTATACTAGCGTTGGTCGGTGAATCAGGATCTGGAAAGACTACTTTAGGAAGGATATTAGCTGGTATATTAAAACCAGATGATGGAGAGGTTCTCTTCAATGGAATAGATATATATAGAGATGGATTGGATAGGGATCTAAGGCATAAGATACAGGTCATATTTCAGAATCCAGATTCAAGCCTAAACCCAAGGATGAGGGTGATAGACATCATTGGAGAAGCATTAAAGGAGATCTCCCCAGGACTCTCTAAAGATGAACTTATAGATAGAGCTGCCCAGCTCCTAGAGAATGTAAACCTA
>DQVL01000008.1 GCA_015661745.1 Thermoprotei archaeon
ACCTGAACTGGCTAACAGCATTTAATATCCCATCATATAGGGTACATGCAAGTGGACATATATCTATATTGGAGCTCAAAGATATAGTTGAGAATGTGAAACCTAGGGATGTACTAGTTATCCATTCCCAATATCCAGACCTTGTAAAAAAGATTTTGGGTTATAAATAATCATCTTTTATAGCCTATCTTCCTCAGAAAGTCATACCTCTCCTTCTTATGCCTATCCTCCTCAACACCTCTACTCTTAAACCCATCCACAACACCTAATACAGCCCTACCCTGATCAGTCTCAGCAACTATAAACTGTATCGGATTGGCTGTAGCAACCATTATATTTACGATCTCATCCACCTTCCTAATTTTATCCAATACATTAATTGGGAAGGCGTTCTTAATGGCTACAATGAAGAAGTGTCCAGCTGCAACCTTCCTAGCGGTTTCCACAGCGAACTCAACCAACTCATCATCATTCCCATCATACCTTATAAGGACGTGACCACTAGCCTCACAGAATGCGATACCAAATTTTATCTCTAATGATGAAGTGGATAGAGCTTCATAAAGATCCTCAACAGTCTTTATAAAATGACTCATACCAGCTATGACATTGACATCCTTAGGAGGCTTAACATCTACTACTTTAATATCCACCATAGAAGCCTCACCATATATATACATTATTAATTGAATTGTTGAATTAATTTCTATACAATTTATATAGGGGGTAAGAACGTGGAGAAGCTATTGTATGACCTTCTAATTATAGGTACTGGATTAGCAGGTTTAAGAGCTGCCACCGCTGCAACATTCTATAGCAATGGGAGATTGAAGATAGCACTAATATCAAAGATTTATGCAAATAGAAGCCATAGTGTCGCAGCACAAGGGGGGACAGCGGCTGTATTATATCCTAATGAGGGGGATAGCTATATCCTCCATGCATGGGATACGGTCAAGGGATCGGACTTCCTGGCAGATCAGGATGCAGTAATGATATTAACTAGGGAAGCACCTAAAGAAATATATTTTCTAGAGCATTGGGGTATGCCATGGAATAGAAGAGACGATGGCAGGATAGACCAGAGAAAATTTGGTGGACACAGCTTCCCACGGGCCACATATGCAGTTGATAAAACGGGGCTATTCGAGATGGTGACTCTATGGGGGATTATACAGAAATATGAGAATATTGATGTATTCCACGAACATTATGTTACAAATCTAATTACTGAGAACAATAGATTTAAAGGGGTCTACACGATAGATATGAAGACGGGAGAATTCAAAGTATTTCTTGGTAGGGCAGGAATATTAGCAACTGGAATGGGTCTCAGGATGTATAAATTTACTACGTATAGCTTGAGCCAGACAGGTGATGGAGGTGCCATGGCTTTAAGAGCTGGCCTACCATTAAAAGACATGGAGTTTGTCCAGTTCCACCCAACTGGTTTAGTTCCATCAGGTATATTGGTTACTGAGGGGGCGAGGGGAGAGGGAGGATATCTAAAGAATAATAAAGGTGAGAGATTCATGAAGAGATATGCACCTGAGAGAATGGAGATTGCCCCTAGAGACGTAGTTTCAAGGGCGATGGTAAAAGAGATTCTGGAGGGGAGGGGATTTGAAGGCCCAGAAGGTCTCGACTATATACATCTAGACCTCACACATCTAGGTGCAGACCATATAAATTCGAAACTCCCTCTAGTTAGAGAGGTATCAATTAAATTCGCTGGTATAGACCCAATAGAAGAGCCGATTCCCGTCAGACCAGTTGCACACTATCCCATGGGCGGTGTAAAAGTATCTCTATATGGTGAAACCGATATCGCGGGACTCTGGGCAGCCGGTGAAGTAGCATCTGTAAGTGTCCATGGAGCCAACAGACTCGGTAGCAACTCCACCATAGAATGTCTAGTTTGGGGTAGAATAGTTGGGGAAGCAGCTGCAAGACATATCATGAATAAAGCTGGTAATGGGATGGTAACTGTAGACTCTAAAGCTGTTGAAAAGGAGGAGAAGTGGATATTCGATGAATTAATAGGTAGAGAGAGTGGTGAGGATCCATATCAGATAAGGAGGGAACTTAGGGAGGTAATGGATAGAGACTTCTATGTATATAGAAATGGTAGGGATATGGAGGAAGGTCTAAAGAAGATAAGGGAGCTTAGGGAAAGAACCATGAATATGTATGTAGCCGATAAATCAAGTATATATAACCTTGACCTCGTATATACCCTAGAAACTTATAACATGGTGCAGGTGGCAGAGGTAATAGCATTATCAGCCCTGAATAGGAGAGAGTCTAGAGGAGCCCATTATAGAATAGATTATCCAGATAGAGATGATAAAAACTGGCTCAAACACACCCTCGTATATATGGATGGAGATGGATATAGAATCGATTATGAACCAGTTAGAATCTATCTATGGAAACCTATAGAGAGGAAATATTGAGGTGGTTTCATGGGTAGGAAAAGTGGTAAGAAGGGATTAATAGGATGGATAACCCCATTTACAAATATAGAGAGACTATTATATACACTACATAGGATAACCGGTATCGGACTCACACTATATCTATTCATACATATATATGAGACAAGTTTGAGGATGTATGGAGCTGAGACATGGATTGAGACTGTAGAGTTCCTAGAAAACCCCATCTTCCATTTTGGACTACTCCTAGTAGTGCTTGCAGCGATATTCCATGGAGTAAATGGTATACGGCTTATACTTCAGGAACTGGGGTTAATAGCTCCCAGACCTACACAACCGGTATATCCATATAGAAAGTATCACCGTGACCAAAAGATATGGAGAACCACTATCATAATGATTATATTGGGTATTGGAGTAGCCATATTCGCCCTCCGAGATTTTATGATTCTACTGGGGTTGATATAAAATGGCTGGGGGAAGATTAAGACTAACAATATATTTTACCGGTGGGTTAATAGCCATACTCCTCATAATACATCTATCGCTATACTCATTCTGGCTAGTTGAGGGGGGATACTATACAAACATGGATTGGAGTAACGTATCCAATAGGATGAGGAGTCTTACATGGGATATATTCTATATAATACTTTTATCAGCTGTTCTACTCCACTCCTATAGTGGAATAAAAGGTATATTATATGAATATATTACTGGGGATAGAGGGAGGAGGATAGTTGATATAGTAACCACTATAATATGGGTGGTAGCCCTTATATATGGGCTCATACCTATCATGGCTGGATAGAGGTGATTAGATGAAGAATGTTATATTCCGACTCAGAAGATGGGATCCCGATACAAAAAGCTATATACAATCCGAGTATGAAATACCCGTGAGGAGAGGGATGACCATCCTAGATGGCTTAATATGGATAAAGGAGTATAAAGACAGGACTGTAAGTTATAGAGCAAGTTGTAGAATGGGGCTATGTGGAAGCTGTGGAATGGTTGTAAATGGTAGACCCATGCTTGCCTGTGAAACCCAGATACTACA
>DQVL01000012.1 GCA_015661745.1 Thermoprotei archaeon
CCCAATGAGTGGAAGAAGAGTCTAGATGAGTATATAGATGGAGATAAAATAGTTATTATTGGAGGTGTAGATGTAGGTAAGAGTGGATATACCTTATATACCGTAAATAATCTTGTTAAGAAGGGGTTTAAAGTAGGCCTTATAGATACAGATATTGGACAGTCAGATATTGGGCCACCGGGTACGGTAGGTTCATCACTAATAACAAGCCAATACATTAATTATCATGAGATACCACTATACAACGCATATTTCATTGGGGATAAGATGCCAACCGGCCATCTCCTACAAATAGTTGTTGGAACATATAGATTGGCTAAGGAACTTAAAGATATCTGTGACATACTAATTGTAAATACAAGTGGTTATATCAAGGGTGGTATAGCGAGGGCATTAAAGCAATTCATAGTTGAGGTTATAGAGCCAACGAGAATATATGTGTTAGATAGAGATTATGAGATGGGGCATATTATCGATTTTTTGAAGAGATATAACATCAGATTCCTACCTATACCCAAGGCTCTCAAGCCTAAGAGGATATGGGAGAGGAGGGAATATAGAAACTATTATCTAAAAAAGTTTATTGAGGGAGCTAAGGAATTGACTCTAAAAACATCCAATATATTTTTTGACCAGACAATATTAGATAAAGCATGCTATAGGATATACAAAGGCTATATATATGGATTATATGAGGATGGAGATAGAACTTACTACATAACTTATGGAGTTATACCTAGAGAGATAACCAATGAAATATTGAAGGGGTTGGATATAGATAGATATACATATATAGATCTTAAGAGACTTAGGGGACTCCTATTGGGTCTCTATAGAGATGGGAGATTCCTCAATATTGGGTTATTACTCGATTACAACCCTATTGAGGCCGAGATTAAAATCTTAACAAAGATTAGTGTAGAACCAAATGAGATAAGATTTGGATATTTGATTGTCGACTCCGAATTCAATGAAGTTATGAGGTTAAGACCGGGATTTCTGGGTTAACCTCCCCAACCTCTTTAGGTAACTCCATATCCTATGGAATGCCTCCTCAATAAGATTCTCCGGTGCAAGAGTCACTGCTCTAAAATGGTTCTCACCATATACACCAAATCCTGATCCAGGAACTATATATACACCTTCATGCCTTAATAGATTCGATGCAAATTCCCTATCATCTCCATAGATCTTCTTATCAATCTTAGGGAATATATAGAATGTAGCCTTCGGCCTATGGACTTCCATACCTTCAGTCTCGGAAACCAATTTATAGAATAAACTAGTTCTCCTTCTCAATTTAAAAATAAGCTCTTTTAAATGTTTATCTCCACCCTTTAACGCAGCTATAGCCCCATATTGAGCTGGAGTATTTGGGGATAGCCTAGACCTCGCCTGTTTTAAAATGCCTTCTACAGCTTTATCCACATAATTCCCTGTATTATCAATTATATAGATATAGCCAAGCCTCCATCCAGTCATTAAATATTGTTTAGAGAAGCCATTTAACCCAATATATAGAATATCATCTACATATTGGTGTGGAGGGGTATAGACTCCATCCAATATAATCCTGTCATATATCTCATCAGATACAACCGGTAGATTATATTCAGCAGCTAGATCCATTACCTCTCTCAATACCTTAGGACTATATAATGCCCCCGTAGGATTATTAGGTGTATTAAGAAGTATAAATCTTGTTCTCGGCGTAATTTTAGATCTAATGTCATCAACATCTGGCTGGAAACCATCTTCAGGTATACATCGATATTCCCTTGCCCTCGAATGATATAGTGTCGAGGCAAATATATAAGATGGGTAGGAGGGGCCTGGAACTAGGTATTCATCACCCGGTTCAGTGAAAAGCCTCACCACGAAATTTATGGCTTCAGCAACTCCATTCGTAACTACTATATGTTCTGGTGGAGCATCTATACTATATCTCTTCTTTAAATAATGTGAGATAGCCTCCCTCAACTCATAAATTCCTTGGGAATCTGAATAATAGTTATAACCGGATAATGAGGCTTTATACATCATCTCTATAATGTGCCTCGGCGTCTTAAAATCATATTTAAGTGGATCACCGATATTTAGATATATAACCTTTTTCCCCCGCCTCTCCACTTCCCTAGCCAATGGAACCAAATCTCTAATCGCATATCTTATCTTATATACACTATCTGAAAATTTTGTCATGACAAAATAACAATATTATGTTGATCTATTATTCACTTGAAATATATATTAATGATAAAGATTTAGGTAGTTAGATAAATTATTGTATGAATATACCGGGTGATGGGGTATCAGATGAAGAAATTAGAGAGATATATAGAGTCTATAGAAAGATAGCTGTAGTCGGGATGTCACGGAACCCCGATAAACCTTCTCATTATGTCCCAAGATATCTTATGGAGAGGGGATATGAAATATATCCTATTAATCCAACGGCGGATGAGATTCTCGGTAAAAAAGTTTATAAATCTATCTCTGACCTCCCTGAGGATGTGGAGATACTGAATGTCTTTAGACCATCAGAAGAGATACCTGGAATAGTTGATGAAGCATTAAAGAAGAACTTCAAAGTTATATGGCTTCAGGAAGGCATATATAATAAGGATATAATTAAGGCTAGAGAAAAGGGGGTCACGACAATCTGGAATAGATGTATGATGAAAGAATATAAAAGATTATTTGAGTGAATCCCATTAAACAAAATTTCTATACCCACCAAAATTTTATATAGTCAAGACATTAGGGATAGGATTAAATAACCTCTAATAATTTAGTATTAAAATAGATAATAAAAAGTTGGGACTATCTTGGTAGGAATCTTCTTATGAAGTTTACGAAGGGCGGTAGGGACCTCGTCTGCAGATATACCTTACCAGGCCCCCTCAATTCAGCCACAATCCCTTCACCACCCAATATGAAGCTCTTCCATCCTCCAAACTTCCTTATACTATATCTAATCGATGGATCCATCGCGACAAAGTGGAAGTTATCTACAGTAATCACCTCACCCTCCTTAAGCTCCACAACCTCTATACCTCCATATGCATTCATCCAGACACCTCCTCTACCCTCAGCCTTCACCCAGACAAGCTCACCCTCAGCCAATAACCCCTTTAACCCCCTCCATTCAACACTTATCCTTATATCGCCGTGATGCGCTAGATAGCTGAAGTCCTGTATTATAAGTTTCCCATTCAACTCTCTATATTCAATATCACCAGGTAGGGATGGTGCAAACCATAATTCAGATGAAGATCTAGATGTAAATGTGTTTAGGAATATAGCTTCACCACCCAACA
>DQVL01000009.1 GCA_015661745.1 Thermoprotei archaeon
GTTAGGCGTTCCCTAAGATATATCTATGTATCGTTATCGAAGCCGAAGATTGGAGGTGATGAGACGCTTTTAACTGTTAGTTCAAAGATATTACTAAAATATGGATTTTATGGGCTTAAAAATTTATCTGCTGCTTATTTAACTGGATATATAGCTGGGAGATTGGCTTTAAAGAAGGGGGTTGAGGAAGCGATTATTAATCTTGGCTATGCATGGACAAAAAGGGCATCTATTCCATTCGCTGCAGCCATGGGAGCCAGAGAGGCAGGTTTAAATATTCCCCTTGGTAAGGAAAAATATGTAGATATGAGTCGGTTACGAGGTGAACATATTGCAAATTATGCAAAGTATCTAAAAGAACAAAATATAGATCTATATAACAGAAAATTTTCAAAATATATTGAGCTTGGAATATTTCCAGAAAATCTACCTGAATTATTTGATAAGGTATTTAATGAGATTAAAAAAGATTATGGAGGTGAGTCTAATGGCGAATAGGGTTGAACCACCATCTGAGGATTGGGTTCCTAAAACTAGGTTGGGAATGATGGTTAAACAAGGTCTTATTTTCTCGTATTCAGACATATTGAAAAATAATTATGTAGTTAAGGAGCCTGAGATAGTTAAGGCTTTAGTTCCTAATCTTGAGTATGAAGTACTGGAGGTTAGACTTGTCCAGAAGATGACTGACTCAGGTAGAAGGACTAAGTTTAGAGCATTAGTTGTAGTAGGTAATAGAGATGGTTTAATTGGTGTAGGTATAGGTAAGGCTAAGGAGGTTCCTAGTGCTATTAATAAGGCAATGAATAACGCGATACTCAATATTGTTCCGGTTAAGAGGGGTTGTGGAAGTTGGGAATGTGGCTGTGGCACTAATCACTCTATCGCACATGTCTCTAAAGGCTCTTGGGGTAGTGTAGAGGTCACTCTAAAACCTGGTCCTAGGGGTTTAGGTATTGTAGCAGGTGATACTGCAAAAAAAGTTATTGAATTAGCCGGTGTCCATGATGTATGGGCTATAGCATTTGGGGAGACACGTACCCCAATATCTTTCGCAATGGCAGTATATGATGCTCTAAGAAATACCTATTCACTTGTATACAAAACAGGTGAATAAAGATTCAATTACTATTGTAAATTAAAATTAGGTGGTTAATATGGGTTGCTACTTAGTTGTTAGGATAAGAGGCGTTCCAGATGTTAGATACGATATTAGAGAAACCCTAAAAAGACTTCATCTAGTTAGGAAATTCCATGCTACTATCGTACCAGACACCCCCGAATATATTGGTATGCTCAAGAAAGTTGAGAATTATGTCTTTTATGGACCCATAGAAAAAGAACTTCTAAGAAATCTTATTCTCTCCAGGGGAAGAATAACTGGTAATAAATCTGTTACAATAGAATATTTGGAAGCAGTAATGGGGATTAAATTTGATGAGCTATTGGAAAAACTTTTATCGGGTGAAATTAAATTAAAAGATATCAAGGGGTTAAAACCCGTATTTAGACTCCATCCTCCTAGGGGTGGATTTAAGAAATCTATAAAAAAGCATGTGAAAGATGGTGGAGAACTTGGATATCGAGAAGATATACAGTCGGTAGTTACTAGGATGTTGTGAATATGATTGGCAGTTTAGTAGATAGTGTTCACCAAATTTTTATTTTACTTGAGGACAATGAATTTATACATGAAGTAATGTATACATAATAGGTGGTAGATAGTGCCCCATAGATTAAGAAAAACAAGATGGTATAGGGGAAGCCGGACATATGGTTATGGTAGGGTGGGTCAGCATAGAAAGTCAGGCGATAGAGGTGGATATGGTATGGCTGGTTTGAAGAAACATAAACGGTTCTACATGATAAAGTACCTACCAAACCATTTTGGTAAACATGGTTTCGTATCTAGGTATAAAAGAAAGAAGGCTATATCTATCTCTGATTTAGAGAGTTTTATCAATAAAGGAGTGACAAAAATAAATCTAGTGGAACTTGGTTATGACAAGCTTGTATCCAAAGGAGTAATAAGTAAGCCTGTTGAGATAATAACTAAAGAGGCTACTGAGAAAGCTATTGAGAAAATTGAAAGTGCTGGTGGTAAAGTAGTTATTATTGGAGAGGGGTCGTAGATTGAGTCCAGCGAAGGAATTTTTTAGGAATATTGGTACTGTCTTACCAGAAATTAAGAAACCTGAATCAAAGGTTTCATTGAGAAATAGGTTGATATGGTCTCTGATAATACTTATCCTATACTTTATTATGGGTGGTATCCCGTTATATGGTGTATCAACATCACCTAATGATCCATTTGCATCCTTTAGAATCATATTTGCATCATCAACTGGTACATTATTGGAATTGGGTATCGGCCCTATAGTCACAGCCGGGCTTATAATGCAATTGCTTAAAGGTGCTGAAATAATTAAATTTGATTTCACGGATCCTGAGGAACGAGCTATATTTACAGCAGCAACCAAATTTTTAACGATAGTGGTTACTATTGTCCAGGCAACAGCGTTGGTAATGAGCAATTATCTACGGTTTATAGAAGCAAGTATAAGTGTTGTAATAATAACATATCTACAGCTTGTAATCGCTACGATTATCGTGATGTTAATGGATGAATTAATTCAGAAGGGTTGGGGAATAGGTAGTGGTATAAGCTTATTTATTGCGGCTGGTGTAGCTAAAACTATATTCATAAGTTTATTCAGTCCAGTAATGATCCAGTTTGATATAGGGGCTGAACCATATGGATTAATTCCTCTTATATTCACTAAGATGTTTACAGGTGACTTATTTAGAATATTTATTAGAGAGGGAAACTACCCTAGTATCTTAAGCTTCCTAATGACTTTAGTAACCATATTTATCATATTATATGCTGAAGGCGTCAGGATCGAACTCCCCATCGCCCACGCCAGATATAGAGGAATAAGAAGTGTATATCCAGTTAAACTTCTCTATGTATCAAATATACCGATAATTCTAGCTTCTACATTAATTGCAGACTTAAATATTTTAGCAAATGTAATATGGAACGCTCTTAATCCGGCTGGTACCGACCCTCTTCTAAATATGATTGTGTATATGGAAACCCTTGAAGACGGTACACAAGTGATAAAAGGTGGTATCCTCTACTATTTAATAGGTCCAACGAGTATATTTGAGGCAATCGATGATCCTCTTCGGACGATGGTTTTTATAGCGTCTATGACTTTGCTTGCTGTAATATTTGCTTATCTATGGGTTGAGGTAGGTGGTTTATCATCAGCCTCGGTATCACAACAGCTTATAGATAGTGGGATGCAGGTCCCTGGTTTTAGAAGGAGGGCTTATTCGGTAAATATAATTTTAAGTAAATATATACCATCGGTAACTATCATAGGAGGTGTATTTGTTGGTATAATAGCTGCAGTCTCCCAAATTCTGGGGGTATTTGGAGGTGGGATGGGTATTCTCCTAATGATAGATATATTGATGAATCTATATCAAGTCCTACTTAGAGAGCAGATTGAAGAATATTATCCAATTGTTACTAAATTGATTAAGGTATAGGTGTACAAAATGTCTTCTATAGCTATTGTAGTAGGGGTTCCTGGTGTTGGAAAGACAACAATAATTTCTAAGGCAATAGAAAAACTCAGGAATCTTGGTTATCAAGCTGAAATAATCAATTATGGAGATGTAATGTTGATGAAGGCAGTGGAGTTAGGTTATGTAAAGAACAGGGATGAAATGCGGAAACTACCTATAACTAAACAATTATATCTACAAAGAGTTGCTGCTGAATGGATTAGTAAAAAATCGGAGGAGGTAGATCTCATTCTCCTCGATACTCACTTATTTATAAGAACTCCTAGAGGTCGGTGGCCGGGTTTAAGTGAAAATAATATTCCTTATTTAAAAGGTATTGTACAGCTCATACTAATAGAGGCCGATCCACATGATATAAGTTTTAGAAGGCAACGTGATAAGACTCGTATTAGAAGTGATTATGGAGATGTTAAGGAGATTGATGAGGATCAGATTTTCAATAGATACCTATCAGCATCTATATCAATTAAATATGGATGTCCAGTATACATTTTGGTTAATGAGGAGGGTAAAATTCCTGAGGTGGTCGAAAAATTAGTTAAAGTTTTAGAAAATATTATTATAGATTCTAAGGTTGAATAACATGATCGACTCACCTTTGGCAGCGATTTTTGTTATTATCTTGTTAGCCGTAGTAACAAATATGGTAAATGCATGGTTTAGTCTAAAATATGTTTATACCCCCGATTATATTGAGAAGAGGAAAAAAATTGCTAAGTTAAGAGAAGAATTTAGGAGAGTCCAGAGATCTGGTGATGAGAAACAGATAAAGAAGATGGAGCAAAAGGTGAAGACTATGCAGAAAATGGAGATGGAGCTGATGTTTAAAACTTTTCGTGTATTTGGAGTAACTCTTGTAGTTTTCTACATAATATATTGGTTTCTAAGTGATCTATATGGAAAATTTGGTAGTTTTGTATATCTACCATATGTTCTTCCCTTTGCAGGGTCAACTATGAATTTCCTTGGATGGTATATTTTTTCCTCAATTGTAATTGGTATTGTAATTAGAAAATTTTTGTATCCTCCTCTTCATTGAATTTAATCTTTGATTCGTATTTATAATTACCGTTATTGTAAATCAATATTACTATGAATAAAATTATAGTCACATTCTCCGGGTTTCATGGCGTTGGTAAATCAACTATATCTAAATATATTTCGGAGAAGTATGGCTTGAAAAGGGTGTCATCTGGAGAGTTATTTAGAATTATGGCTAAGAAGAGAGGTGTATCGCTAGAAGAACTTTCTAGAATGGCAGAGAGAGACTATGAAATTGATAAATATATTGATGAATATATGAAGAGGGAATGCTCGAAAGGTGGTTGTGTAGGAGATGGGCTGCTATCTGGCTGGATTTTAAAGGATGTTGCAGATATAAAAATATGGTTAAAGAGTCCATTACCTATAAGAATCAGGAGGATAGCAGATAGGGAGGGTAGAAATTATAATGAAGTATATAGAGAGACATTATTAAGGGAGGAGAGTGAGATTAGACGGTTCAAGAAAATTTATGGTATAGATGTTCTCGACTTAAGTATATATGATTATGTTATAGATACATCAAAAATTTCCCTTAAAGGCCTATATAAGATAATTGATTTGATATTTGAAGAATATATAAATCTCAGGTGCCAGTCTCAAAATGAATGATAATACATTGGAGAAAAACTTTGAATGGCTATCTTCAAAAGAAAAGTTTGTAGTTATTGATGATGATATCGACCTTGGGGTTGGCGTTCATCCGCTAGAAAGGAATGTGGATCATTACATTAGGTATGGAGTTATAAACCTTGATAAACCTAGAGGTCCAACAAGCCATCAGGTATCTACATGGGTAAAAAAGATATTAAATGTTAATAAAGCTGGCCACGGAGGAACTTTAGATCCTGGTGTATCCGGTGTTCTTCCAATTGGAATTGAGAGAGCTACACCAGCAATGCGATATATTGTTGGGTCGGTTAAGGAATATGTAGGGGTTATCCGCCTACATGGTGATGTTAAAGTATCGGAGTTGGAGCGGGTACTTGAATTATTCAGGAAAGGCAGAGTATATCAGAAACCCCCATTAAGAAGCTCTGTGAGGAGGAAGCTTAGGACAAGGGAGATCTATAATTTTCAGGTGATTGAGATTGAGGGGAGAGATATATTATTTAAGTTAAAATGTGAGTCTGGGTTCTATGTGAGAAAACTTGCTCATGATATAGGTTTAATTCTAGGTGTAGGCGCTCATCTAGACGAGTTGAGACGGGTTTCTGCCGGACCATTTAATGAAGATGTATATCTAGTTACCCTATATGACGTATATGCTGTTAAATACTATATGGATAAAGGAGATTACTCTCTTCTCAAAAAAGTTATTTTACCTATAGAATATGTATTCAAAAATTTTCCAAAACTTGTAATCAAGGATTCAGCAGTGGCTTCAATTGCATATGGAGCTCAGCTTAAACGACCAGGTATATATGCATA
>DQVL01000132.1 GCA_015661745.1 Thermoprotei archaeon
AGTCTATCAAGAGTCTTAGATGTCTATGCCCCTTGGGTGGACCTATATAAATATTTTTAACATCGATATTCCTAATGATCCTAACACTCTTCATATATAGAGATAATCTAATGATAGAATATTTTATCTTCTTGTTGTTTGCAAGGCTCCTTCCAAATGGGAGGGGATAGAGGTGATTGTTTAAATATTCCTATGAACCTAGGATTTATGAAACCCTCGGATCCTGGATGAAGTATTGGTGGGAAGCCAGCATGGAACTGGGGAAGCCTCATCAATCAGGACGGGGCGGTTCACGTGGTAAATACTAGATGTAAATATATTCTTTCAACATCTCCATCCATTAATACATTATAATATGAAGGTCTATAGAGAGGAGTTTATACTTGAGACTAGGGGTGAGGGAGATATAATAGATATATCTGGACGTGTTAGAGAGGCTATAGCTAGAAGTGGGGTTAGAGATGGGTTGGCCCATATCTACTGCCCAGGTAGTACAGCAGCCATCTCATCCATCGAGTATGAACCAGGTCTTAAAGAGGATGTATTTAATATACTTGATTTGATAGTCCCTAGAGATAGAGTCTATAAACATAATATAAGGTGGGGAGATGATAATGGACATAGCCATGTAAGGTCGTTCCTGATAAAACCCTTTTATATAGTGCCTGTTGTAGATGGCTCTCCATTACTGGGTACTTGGCAGCAGATAGTATATATAGAGTTGGATGTAAGACCTAGGATGAGACGTATAATAATATCTGTATTAGGTGAGTAACATATATTATATATTATGGGGTGATATAATCCACTGTGGAGGGGGGAGATGTTCTAGTCATTGGTGCAGGTGCATTAGGCACCCTAATTGGATATGCAGTTATTAAGTCGTTGGATTCACTGGATATCCTTGTAAGGGATGTATCGAAGGTTGAGAATATTTTGGAGAGGGGGTGTAGAGCATCGATATCGGGTGATGAATATATCTATAGACCTAGACCTGTGACATGGGATACCCTTGATAAACGATATAATATAATATTTATATGTACAAAGGCGTATGACATACCGAAGTTTATCGATAAACTCTCTAAAGCCATTGATGAATCAACTATATTAGTATCTATACAGAATGGAATCGGGAGTCTGGAGCTCCTCAAGAGTAGATATCAATATAATGATATATATGGAGCGGTTATATCCTATGGAGCCGTCAAGAGGGGTACATGCGACACCATATTAACTGGCTATGGAGAGATAGTTATAGAGAAGGGGGGATACTCAAGTATTATAAGGGATATTCTAGAGCCTACGTTGAAGGTCTCCATCGTAGACGATATATATAGCTATAGATGGCTCAAGACACTGGTCAATGCAGGTATAAACCCGGTTACAGTAATCTTCAACGATAGAAACGGTGTTGTTATAGAGAATAGATATGCCTGGGAGATTGCATCTAAAGCTGTTGAGGAGGGTTTGAAAGTCGTCAATGCACTGGGTATTACCCTACCTAGAGACCCATTAAATGAATTATATGATATAGCCTATAGAACTAGGGATAACTATTCATCTATGTATCAAGATGTTTTGAGGGGGTGTGAGACTGAGATAGACTATATAAATGGAGCTATAGTAGAGTATGGAGAGAAGTATAATATTGATACACCAGTAAATAAATATTTAGTGTTGACTGTTAAGGGGTTATCAATATGGAGAAGGTGACGGTGAAGACATTCCTAGATATGAAGGATAGGGGGGAGAAGATAGTTATGATAACTGCATATGACTATATAAATGCTAAGATAGTTGATGAAGCCGGTGTAGATGGGATCCTAGTCGGCGACTCAGTCGGTAATGTCCTCCTAGGATATAGATCTACCCTACAAGTTTCTATGGAGGATATGCTCCACCATGTAAAGGCTGTTGCAAGGAGTGAGCCAAGGGCATTACTAGTTGCTGATATGCCCTTCATGAGCTATGAACCAAGTAATGAATATGCCCTTATAAATGCATCTAGGTTTATAAGGGCTGGGGCTGAAGCGGTTAAGCTGGAGGGGGGAGTCGAGATTATAGATAGGGTTGACGCACTCGTGAAGGCCGGCATCCCGGTTATGGGGCATATAGGATTGAATCCACAGCGTATAAATGTATTGGGTGGATATAGATATCGAGGTCGAACCGATGAAGAGGCTGAAAAACTTATTGAAGATGCTAAAGCCCTTGAGGATGCCGGTGTATTCTCGATTGTATTGGAGCTTATATATGCTGATGTAGCTAGGGAGATAACTAGAAGCCTTAATATACCAACTATAGGTATAGGTGCCGGGCCATACTGTGATGGACAGATAATTGTATTCCATGATATAATGGGTTTAACACCTGTTAAACTAAGTTTTGTAAAGAGATATATAGACCTCTATAACATTATGAAGGAAGCCACTAAAGAATATGTTGAGGAGGTTAGGTCAGGGATATTCCCCAGTAAAGAGTATTATAGGGTTAGGAAATAAGTAATTAATAAATATATTTATATCTAGATACCACATAACTTAGATAATATCCTATATACTTAATGGAGATAAGAATTGCTATATATATTTATTGGGGAGTGGATATGTTGTCATCCATCATCTGGCTATTCGCCCCAAAGAAGGTTAAAGAGACTTTCTACGGCTTTAAGGAGTATATTGAGGAGGCTCATAAACCAGTTGATGATCCAGATATAACTGATAAGATTTTAAGGTTGAATAGTGAGGGGAGGTTAATCCCTAGGGAGAGGTTCGTAATATGTCGGGGTGGATACTCCATAATCTATGGTGTTAAGCTGGCCCCCTCATTAGGTGTATCGGTGAAGATCCTCCTAGTAACCTATAGAGGATTGATTATAAAGCGGTATGCCCAGATTGATAGGGTGTGACCCAACCCTATATATAGCCATTGAACATCCAAATACATTATATGACACGCTGAAACAGATTTTTTATATCTATATAATCTAATTGATCCATATCTTTCACTTTTAACATATAAGGGTATTCCCCCCTAGATACTGGGTTAATATATCTTTAGATAGATATATTATATATGGCTAGAGAGGTAAGTATTGATAGGGTCATCCCAGATATAGATTCGATGTCTCCATCCCTCTTCCTCAAGGCATTTAAAGATATTATGAGGCTTAAGGAGTCAGCTGGTTTGACGCCATATCTCGATAATCCTGATGACCTCCTTATGAGGGCTAGCCTATATGCAGTGAGGTATAGGAATGGTTCTCTAGGCTGGGCATCAAATATATGGTCTAGAAGCCCTGGAAATACCGTTGTGGTATTGGATGACTCGGATATGGTATATGAGTATAAACTTTTTCTAGTTAGGGTTTTAGAGCATATACTGGCTCAGGGACCCCTTATAAAGGTTGATAGATATATTGGTAAGCCTGGATCTGGACTTGAGATGTATACAACTGTATATGTTGATCCCCAGTTCCCAGATATAGCCTATAGATGGAGCCAGCTCTACTTCCCCGTTGATAGGGTTAGGGAGCCTGATACAAGGATATTTGTTGTCCCCCACTATCTAGGAAATCCATATATACCTGGGTCTGATAAGATGCTTATGATAATGCGTTTCCCAAAC
>DQVL01000109.1 GCA_015661745.1 Thermoprotei archaeon
ACCAAAGGGTGCTATGCTCACCCATTATAACTTAGTCTCTAATATATACCAGATAGATGCATGGCTCTTTAGAGGTAGGAAGAAGCAGGATATATTTGTAGGGCTACTCCCCTGGTTCCATATATATGGACAGACAGCTGTTATGAACTTCTCCATATTCTCCACAGGTACAACGATTGTATTACCAAGACTCGATATTAAAGAACTTCTAAAGTCTATCCAGAAGTATAAAGCTAATGTATTCCATGGAGTACCCACTCTATATGCATACCTCAATAACTATCCTGAGATTAAAAAGTATAACTTGAGAAGTATTGAAGCATGTATAAGTGGGGCTGCACCCCTACCAGTCTCTGTAGCTGAGAGGTTTGAGGAGATAACTGGGGGTAAACTTAGGGAGGGCTATGGATTGACAGAGACTAGCCCAGTTACACATGTAAATCCAATATATGGAAAATATAAATTTGGTTCAATTGGATTACCAGTTCCAAATACATTGGCTGGAATAGCAGACCCAGATAAAGATGTATTCCTCCCACCCGGTGAAGTCGGAGAGGTAGTTGTAAGTGGGCCACAGGTTATGAAGGGATACTATAATATGGATGAGGAGAATAAGATGGTATTCTTCGAGAAATATGGTTATAGATGGTTTAGAACTGGAGATATGGGTAAGATGGATGAAGAAGGATATTTCTATATAGTAGATAGGAAGAAGGACCTCATAAAATATAAGGGATATAGTGTCTATCCCCGTGAGGTTGAGGAAGTCCTATATAGGCATGAAGCGGTGAAGGAGGCCGCCGTCATAGGGATACCCCATAAAGAGTATGGAGAACTTGTTAAAGCATATATTGTGTTGAAAGATGAATATAAGGGTAAAGTTAGTGAAGAAGATATTATAGAGTATGCTAAGGAGCATCTAGCCCCCTATAAAACCCCTAAAGTAGTTGAGTTTAGGGATGACCTACCGAAGAGTGCTGTGGGTAAAGTATTAAGGAGGGTCTTGAGGGAGGAGGAGCTTAAGAAAACCACCTAACCTTTTTATATATTTATATTGTATGATATCGACTCGATAAATTTCTTGGTATTATCTATATCTGGATAGACCCCTCTAAACATATAGTTATAGTATATTAATGCTAGATCGAGATACCTAGAATTAATATCTCCAAGCCTATATAACCCAGCTAAGCTTATCAACCTAGCTAGATCAAACAATATAGATTTAGATTTTATAACTGCATCTTCAGCTCTGGATGTGTCAGCTTCACCAATGAACCTCTCTACCCGAGCCACCACATCCCTAACCCCATTATATATATTTCTGTCGAGTATATCCTCAATACCATTGAGGTCTTCCAGAATCTTCTTAAACCCATTCTTGACAATGAGAGCCTCAAGAAAATCTAGGCTATGTATATTTGTAGTTCCCTCCCATATACTTGTGACTAGAGCCTCTCTATGTAGACGTTCAATCATAAAATCCTTTAGGAAGCCCCGTCCACCCATTAACTCCATGGCCTCCCCAGTTACATATATAGAGTGTTTAGCGGTTACAGCTTTAGCCATATGATTATATACCCTTGCATATGCATAAACCTCCGAATATGGTGGCTTCTCCTCCTGAACCATCTCCCAACGTTTAACAGCCTCTATAGCCAATATAAGATCTGCCATCGAGACCGCATCAAGTATGAGTAGATCACCCCGGTATAGTAGATGATCCACCAACCTCCTACCAAACGCCTCTCTATTAGATGCATATAACAATACCTCCATAATAGCCCTCCTAGATAAGCCTACAGAACCAAATGTATTCGCCAATCTAGATATCATCAGATTCTCTAGGGCATAGTAATAGCCCTTCTCTAAATCCCCTATTGGAGTAGCCATAGACCCATCAAGCTCAATCTCCCCAGTTGGTACATTAATAGTGCCAAGTTTATCCTTCAACCTAATAAGTCGATAATTAGGTCTTCCATCCCTATCCCTAGTCGGCATTAGAAAGAGGGATAAACCTTTAACCCCTGATCTACCCCCTTCCACCCTAGCAACCACCAATGCATAATCGGCGAATCCAATGTTACTGGTAAAATATTTTATACCATATAACCTCCAAACCCCATTCTCTAACTTAGCTAACGTCTCTATACCCCCTAAATCCGATCCAGCATTAACCTCTGAGAACCATGTAGCACCATAATATACTGGGATCCCATCTCCAAACATATGACTAGCTATATGCCTCATCTCAGAGTCTCCATATTTATATATTGCATATGCAGTCTGCATAGTGACAGTTACTATACATTCTACACCTGCATCACCCATCATATATAAGTAGGTCATATGGGTAAGCCAGTCACCATCATGTATTGGAGGTCTATTGACTCCATAGAAGGCTATAATCTTCTCCAACTCCCTCCTTAAACTAGGTGATATCCATATATCATCGATACGCTCTCCATTAAGATCCCAGTAGATAGGGTGGGGAGAACCATATTTATCTACATAATCTATTACCTCAAGCAGGTCACTCGATACATAACGTCCAAACCCATGGAAGTCGGGTTCACCACCCATATATCTCTTTAAGGCGTCACGTAATCCAAGGTCAAGCTCATAGACATTCTTACCATATATCATGGAATATGCCCTATATGGAGAACCCTTCATCACACCATCAAAAAATAATTTAGATAAGTTGTTTAAAACACAATCTAAGAAAAGGCATTAACAGTGGTTTAATATAGAGGCTTGATACCCACAGATATATGGCATTAACACTATATAATAATTCATATGCCTATAATACAGGAGAGATATATAGTCGTTGCGGAGAAGCCCTCTGTAGCTAGAGAGCTAAAGAAATTCTTTAGATATAATAAAATATCAGCTATTACATCATCTGTAAGGGGACACATATATAATCTGGATTTCCCCAGTAGATATGGATGGGGTAGGATTGCAGCCGAGAAACTATTTGACCTAGTGAATGAGATTGAATTTAAGTTGGTGGATAGAAAGTCCTATATAAATCTAAGGAAGATCTTCTCAACATATAAAGGGTATATATTGGTGATCGCTACAGACAACGACTCAGAGGGTGAGTTGATTGGATATGAGATCCTCAGGATATATGAGGATATTCGGGGTAGGGGAAGCAGATACTATAGAATGAGGTTCAACAGTCTAGATTTTAAAGAGTTATACCGTGCATGGACTAATAAAACGACGGCTCTAAACTGGAGGTGGGTCAATAAAGCCCTATTCAGAACATATTTTGACTTGGTGACTGGAGCCGCATTTACTAGAATCCTAACTATATCAGGAGATGGGAGATTGATTTCATGGGGTAGTTGCCAGACACCAACACTATACTTCGTCGTTAAGAGGGAGAGGGAGAGAAAGGCATTCAAACGTAGGAAATACTATTATATATCTATTAAGATAGAGAAGGATGGTAGGGAGGTATCCCTCAATAGCCAACACTTTAGTAAGAAGGGGGAAGCCGAATATATAGCTAGTGAGATTAGGGAGGCTGGATATATAACTATATCAAAATATGTTAAGGAGAGGTTTAGGGAGAGGAGGCCACTACCTACAGCAACCGACTACCTATTAAGGGATCTAACCAAGATCCTAAAGATAGATGCTATGGAGATATTATCTATCGCTGAGGAATTATATAGTAGGGGATATATATCCTATCCGAGGACAGAGACCGATAAATACCCCAAGACATTCGACTATAGACGCCCACTAAAAACTGTTGAAGAATCAGACTTAAACCATCTACTTATATATACCAAAGGATTCCCAAAGCTACAACCCAATCCTAGACAGGGGAGAAAAGATGATAAGGCTCATCCACCAATATATCCCGTGAAGCCATATCCAAATGATGGGAGTAGGCAATGGCGTATATGGGAGTATATAGCTAGAAGATATATAGCCAATGTCTATACAGATGATGCATTCGGATTTAAACAGGTTTTAGAGGCTATATATGGAGATATAGTATTTACGGGACATGGAAGATATTATGCATATGAAGGATTCTACAAGATATTTCCATATTTTAGATCCAAAGACAATCCAATACCTGACTTTAAGGTGGGAGAAAAGATTAGGGTTGTAGATGTAGATGTAAAGACGGGGTGGACAGAGCCTCCGCCAAGACTTACCGAGGCCGACCTCCTGAAACTTATGGAGGACCACGGTATAGGAACAGATGCGACAAGAGCTATTTATCCGAGGATCTTGGTGAAGAGGAGATATGCAAGTAAGAGGGGAGGTAGATATATACCTTCAAAACTTGGGATGAACTTTATAGAACTTCTAGAGAATATAGATAAGAGGTTGGTGACACCCGATACGAGAAAATATGTTGAGGATATGATGAAGATGATTGAGGAGGGAAGGATGGGAATGGATGATGCCTTAGAGAAGGCGTTAGCCATATATAAAGAGCTCTTCAAGAGGTTGATGAAGAGTGAGGATGAGATAAGTAGTTACCTCCTTATAAAGGATAGGGAGAAGAAGGGTTAATAAGTCACTCTCGAGATCCTAACTGACCTACTCACCTGATCAAGCCTCAGCCAGTCATCATATGACAGCTTCCAACCCATAGCACCCGCATTATCTACAGCCTGCCCAGGATTCTTAGCCCCTGGAATAGGAATAATATTTGGATAGGCATCTATTAACCATCTCAAAGCCAACTGAGCAGGGGTCTTCCCATATTTACCCGAGAGATCCTGAAGAACCTCAACAACCCTATATATCTGAGCCATATTCTCCTTGGTAAAGAGGGGTTCTCTAGACCTAACATCCTTAAACTCAGGTAGATTATCGGGTGTATATTTACCTGTCAATGCCCCCTTCGCAAGTGGACTCCAAGGTATAACCGCCAAGTCATTAGACAAGGCATAGGGAATCAACTCCTTCTCAGCATCCCTCTCCACCAGGTTATACCTTATCTGTAGAGATACAATATCGGTGGTTGATAGACACTCCCTCGCAGATTCAACCAGTTCAACTGGGAAATCACTCAACCCGATATATCTTACCAAACCCATGTTAACAAGCTGTTCAAGAGCCTTCATATACTCACATGTAGGTATATTGTGCCAACAGGGGGGCCAATGAACCTGCATAAGATCTATTGCATCTACTTGAAGCCTCTTTAAACTATTATTCACAGCTTTAAAGACATCATCCCTAGAGAGAAACTCACCAGGGATCTTAGTAGCTATAAACACTTGATCCCGAACACCCAAATCTTTTATAGCTCTACCTAGAAACTCTTCACTCAGACCAAATCCATATACCATAGCCGTATCAATAAAGTTTATTCCCGCGTCTAGGGCACTCTCAATTATAGACTTAGCTAAGTCATATTCAGTTACACCCCAAGACTCGCTAAACTGCCATATACCAAGTCCAACCCTACTAACCTTCTCACCAGTCCAACCCAACTCGACGTATTCTGCGCCTCCTGACATCATCTTAACACCATAAGATAGTAAGGCATATATAAGTTAAAAATTGGTTTCGAGACCAAGATATATAGCAAAGGTTAAATTAAATTATTAACATCAAAAATAATATGACAATTGCTGTTGTAAATCATATACAGGCACATGATAGAGAGAGCTATCAAAAAATCATCAATTTATTTAGGAATAGAGCGGGATTAGTAGATAAGTTCCAAGGATTTAAAGAATTTAAACTTTATGCCTCTGAGGATGAGCTTAAGATAATGGTTATGACTATATGGGAGGATAGAGAGAGCTTCGAGAGATGGAGAAATAGTGAGGAATTTAGGAGGGGGCATTCAAGGGCAAGGAATGAGAATATAAATGCTGAGTCTAAAGGCGTTATCTATGAGGTCATTATCTAAGACACCCTAGCCAACCTAGTTATATTTAGAAGTAGTAATAGAGTTATTCCATCATCACCTAAAGCAACAACAAGCCATAGAGGAACTAAACCCATCATACCTAGAATACCTAAGATCAACTTACTAGATATAGATACTACTATATTCTCTTTTGCAATTATACTGGTCTTCAACGCGAGTCTATATAAATATGGTAACATTGAGAGATCATCTTTGACTAATACAATATCAGCGGTTTCAAGAGCCACCTCAGTACCGGAGCCACCCATTGCAATCCCCACATCCGATGCAGCCAATGCAGGCGCATCATTCACACCATCGCCAACCATGGCTACACCACCCCCCTCTCTATACCTCTCAACGATTCTAAGTTTCTCCTCAGGCTTGACCTCAGCGTAATACTCATCAATATCTAGTTTCTCGGCAACTCTTTTTGCGACATCCTCTTTATCACCAGTTAATATAACTGTGTGAAGACCCATCCCCCTCAACTCCCTAACACATTCTAATGCATCATCCCTAACCTCATCCTGTAAACATATTGACCCAACATACTCACCATCTAATACAACATGTACATTTATATGTTCATCAGCAGGGATTTCTCGATCTGATATAATGTTCTCTATAAACTCTCCACTCCCAATTACTACGTCACGACCATTAACTGAGCCTACAATCCCCTTACCTGGATACTCTCTAATGTTCCTGGCTTCACCGTATATATCTTCATCCACTTGATTAACATATTCTACTATCCCCCTAGCAACAGGATGATTCGAATACTTTTCAATAGATGCAACTATTTGAAGAGTCTCCATATCAGATATGTTTGATAATCTACATTTATCAACAACCTTAGGTTTTCCATAGGTTAACGTACCAGTCTTATCAAATATGAAGGTCTTAACACTAGCTAGCTTCTCCATATATACACCTCCCTTAACTACAATTCCTTTACGAGATGAAAGGGATATAGCTGTAAAGAAGGTTGCTGGAACTGAGATTATGAATGCTGATGGACAAGCTAAGACAAGGAGTATCATAGCTCTATATATCCAGAAGTTGAGGTCTCCACCGAATAGATATGGAGGTATAAAAGCGATTAACCCAGCCGATAAGACTATTGCAGGTACATATTTTGCCGAGAATCGATCGACAACATTCTCTATAGAGGCTTTCCTAGCCCTAGCCTCCATAACCAAAGATACAATCTTCGATACTAGAGTCTCATTAACTGGTTTAGTAACTCTAACCTTAATTACACCATCAAGATTTAATGTACCAGCATATACATTCTGACCTGTACTCTTAAATACAGGGATGTTCTCACCAGTTATATTAGATTCATCTATTGAGGACTCCCCCTCCAAAATAACTCCATCAAGGGGGATACGCTCCCCCGGCCTAACTATAATTATCTCTCCAGGCTTAACATCAACTGTATCCATCAAGACTTCAGAGCCATTCCTCAATACCGATGCCTTATCCGGCATATACTCTATAAGTTTAGCTACAGATTCTCGAGCCCTATCCTCGATATACTCCTCAAGAAACTCAGATATTATAAATAGTGTAATGACCATAGCCCCCTCAAAAAGTAGATCAATATATGTAGATGCTAAGGCAACTACCCCCATCAAAAACTCTGTAGAAAACTTATATCTAGTCAAGAGTATCTTAAAACCTACTATAGTGAGGTAGCCACCGAAGACACCAATTAATATATGATACAATATCTGGGATAGAGTTGCATGTATACCCAATATATCCCTTAAAGCCTCGATCTCAAAATCACCAACTAAATTCTCAACTAGCAATGCAGATATCAAGAGTATACTAGCAACCACTGAGAATATCAGCCATTTATTTAAACCTGCATCATGACCATGTATATCATCTCCACCCATAATACATCATAAAATCTGACTATAATGATGATATATTAAAATTATAATAAGAAAATCTTAATTGTTAATAATTGTATATTAATTAATATAGTTGAAGATATTAACATATTTTTAGTATGCCCATAATAAGTCTATCAATCCCAAGGGAATTACTATATAAAATAGATAGATACATTAGGGAGAGAGGATACTTCAGTAGATCAGAAATGTTTAGAGACGCAATCAGGAATCTTATTGAGGAAGCTGAGTATATGTCTAGAGAGAGGATCTCATCAACCATAATGATTACATATGACAAGGATAACTTATCCGTCTCAAAAACAGTAAGTAGGCTTAACCATGAATATAATGATATAATTATAGAGAGTATACATAGACATCTAGGTAATGAATACTGCATAGATATCTTAATTGCTGAGGGAGATAGAGAAAGAATAGCGGATCTACTAAGGAAGGTTAGGGGTATCCACGGTGTATATCATATAAAGCATATGTTCATTCCATTGGAGTAGATACCTCATTTAATCAACTTAAGATCACAAAAATCTATATAATAAAAAATTAGGATAGTTGATTAGCCTTCTCTATAACCTCATCATAATTAGGCTCTACCTTTGGATCGTCACTCACCCATTTATACTTTACAACACCATCTGAATCCATTATAAAGACAGCCCTCTTAGCCAACTCCTTCAATCCAAGAAGATCCGGTAGGACTACACCATATGTTTTTATAACGTCTTTATTAAAGTCACTTAAGAGTGTAAAATCCAGGTTATATTTAGTCTTAAATTCTTTAAGTGAGAAGGGGCTATCCACACTTACTGCTATGACAGATGCATTAGCCTTCTCCAACTCAGCCATACGATCCCTAAAGGTACATAACTCCTTTGTACATACCGATGTAAAGGCTCCGGGGAAGAAGAGTAGTATCACCGGCTTACCCTTATTGAGAAACTCTGATAACGATCTAGTCTGAAGATCTGTATCTAATAATTTGAAGTCTGGAGCCTTCATACCAACATCTATATTAGCCATTTAATATCACCTTGAAGATTCTAATGCCTATCAACTAATAATTGTATTTAGTCTATATTGTATGACACATTCGAATTTATACATATAATTAGCATGATAAACCATAGATGAAATATTTAGTAATTGAAGACTCTAGCAATTTAAACGTGGTATGGCATGTCTAATCCTCTATCGTGGCGATGTGAATCCCCAATACAAAGAGTAGAACCAATGATAAAATTAATTGTCCATGTATAGCTCTATTGAATAACTTTATATTTCTTGATCTGGAGTATCTAAGAATTAATCCAGAAGCTAATAGGAGAATAATTAATCCAACAGATATATATTCAATTGGTCTCGCTAAGCTTAAATAGGAATATCCATGGATAATGCCTGACACACCAAGTATAATATTTAGTATGATATGGATATCAAGAATTGTTTTAAATGGTATCCTAACTTTATAATGCTTCCTAAATCTATTTACAAATACAAACAATGAGTTTGTAATTAGACCACCTATCCATGCAAAATTCCCTAGATCATTAGATAAGTCCTCACCTAATAATCCACCTTCATCATCATACTCATATTCAAAATCTTCATCTCCATCACCAGATACATAGATACTATGGCCAATGAATAATGGTGTCAACAAGATAGTTAGGATAGTAAGTATAACAATATATTTTTCATATCTAATCATATGCATAAGGATAGACTATAGTATAATATTAAATATAAACCTTATAATCAGACTATATTGTAATGTCTAAGATTATCAATATATTCAAGGGCTCCATCGATGGAGTAAGCTCTACAATATCAATATTTAGAGACTCAATTAAATTTACCTTTGGAGATGAAGTATATGTATTTGATCTAGAGGCTAGACCAATCTTTATGTATTTTAACGATATGCTATATGAAAGGGGGTTATCAGGTGAGATCATCGAGAAGAAATGGATATCTCTAAACCCCCCAAAAAGATTTCTTAGGAGAGTTATTGATAAAGGTGAGAAGAGGGATATCCTCAAATATACATTTAATAGGGTAGGTGAGATATTGGATATCCTTGGAGTTAAAGGTTTATATGGATTGGAGGATCGACTAAATATAGATAGGATTTGGGAGTTGGAGTCGGAGGAGGAGAGATTTAGAAGAATTTATCGACCTATATCGATATTACCACCAGATCAATATCTATCCCTAGTATTCCAGCCATTGGAGGGCTGTCCATATAATAAATGTAGCTTCTGCACATTCTATAGAGATAGAGACTTTAGATATAAAACTGCCGATGAGTTTAGAGAACATGTAAAGGAGGTTATAGAATTTCTTGGAAAGAGTATATTGATAAGGAGAAGGATATTCCTAGCCGATGCAAATGCCTTGTTCGCAGATACAGAGCAACTCCTAGAATATATTAAGATCATTAGGGAATATATCGATAGAGGCTCTATAGAGGGTTTCTACTCCTTCTCAGACTACTTCACAGTATATAAAACTGTTTATGAGCTTAAGACATTGAGAAGTGAAGGATATAAGAGAGTCTATATAGGGCTTGAGAGTGGATCTGATGATGTCCTAAAGATCCTCTCTAAACCAGGTCCAGCAGAAAGATCATTGGAACTTGTTAAAAGACTTAAAGAGGCTGGTATCACAGTCGGTATAATAATATTGATCGGGGCTGGAGGAAGAGAATATTATGATGAACACGTCATGAAGACTATTAAGATATTGAATGCCATGCCTCTAGATAAGAGGGATATAATCTATTACTCTAAGCTGAAGATTCATAGTGACTCAGAATATTATAAGATATCTAGGGAGTATGGATTGACTGAGTTAGATGATGAAGAGATGAATATGCAAATAGAAGATATTAGGAGGGGTTTAAAACATATTGAGAAGCCGATCCAAGCCATCTATGATATAGATGAGACTATCTACTAAATCCAATCTTCTCAATAAATGGTATATACTTAGTCTCGAGCAGTTTACTGACTAGTTCAACCTCCTCACTAGATAATGACCCATAAAAATATTCATCTCCAAAGACCTCTATAAACCCATTAACCAACTCCATATAGACCTTACTTAAAGGTAGATCGATATCCAGGTCTGATAGGGAGACAACCTTATCACGAAATCTCGATGGATCCACATCCCTAATCACACAACTCCAAATATATGGATCAACTTTAAGGAGGAGTGTCCCATGTTGAAGCAGAGCATCTCCATCCCTCAACTGTGCACTCCCAGATATCTTCCGCCCACCTATAAGTATATCGCTGGAGCCCCTCCTAAAATAGCAGAGGGGCTCTCCACTAGATCTATATTCGCCTGATAAACCGGCTTCCACACCAAGCCTATATAGAGCATTATAGACACCCTTAGCAATCTCTATGGAGGACCTCTGTATATCAAAGTTATATATCGGGTTTTCACGGCCTAAAACAACTGAGTAGGTGACTTCACCACCCTCCATATGGAGGAGGGCTCCTCCACCAGTAGGTCTTATAACTGGTATATAGCCATACCTCTCTATACAATCGAGATAAAGAGTTTCATGAATATCTTGTGACTTACCAATCGAGACGCCACTAGGTCTCCACATATAAATCCTTATCGTGTCATAATCTACATTCCCTCTATACCTGAATATGGCTTCATCAACAGCCATATTTACCAGTGGATCCCTATATATATCGAGAATTATCCTGAGCATCAAGAGAATAGATTAACTATAGAGATTTTTATATTGCTATATCTCCCCAATACTTTATGGGATACTCAGAACCTATTTAGTATTGGTTATAGCCATATATGCCTCCTTCGCCTTATATGAAGTTCTGGCCAATGGATCTGCAACTACATATTTTATACCTGATTCATACGCAATTTTAGATATCTCTCTAAATTCATTGATGGAGTAGTATTTCTTGACGGGTAGTTGCCTCCTACTTGGACGCATATACTGTGAGATCACAAGGATATCTAAGTCAATACTGGATAAATCCTCGAAAGACTTTTTAATCTCATCTATAGACTCTCCAAAACCGAGTAGTATGGATGACTTAGTTATGAATCCATCCTCCTTAGCTATAGACAATATCTTTATACTCTGGCGATACCCAGCCCTACGATCCCTAACAATGGGTGTAAGCCTCTCAACCGTCTCAATATTATGAGCTAATACATCCGGCATAGCATCCAATACAATCCTCAATGCATCGACATCCCCCTGGAAATCTGGGATTAAAACCTCTACTATAACCCCTGGGTTAAGCCTCTTTACAGCCTTAATAGTCTCAGCTATATGAGAGGCACCTCCATCGGGAAGGTCATCCCTATCAACCGATGTAATGGTTACATAGTCTAGACCAAGCTCTTTAACGGCATATGCAACTCTAACTGGTTCATCTGGATCTGGGGGATTAGGTATACCCTTAAATACATAGCAGAATCTACATCCCCTAGTACATACATCCCCTAAAACCATGAAGGTAGCTGTACCACTCCCCCAACACTCCATAATATTTGGGCATAGAGCATCCTCACAGACAGTAGATAATCTATGGTTTGAGACTATATTTGAGACACGCTTAAAATCATCGTTAAGCCTAACTCTAAGCCTAACCTTACCTGGTTCTATACCTCTATCTCCAATAAGGTAGTCCCTGGAGATACCTCATCACCTACCGAGACAAAAACATTTTTAACAACTCCATCTACATCACTCTCGATAGTCAATATAGCCTTCTCAATCTCTACATCTACCAATGGAGATCCAATAGATATATTATCACCTACAGATACATGGACCTCCACAACCTTACCCATCCAGTCAACCCTTTTAGGCCATAGATCCCTTGGTAGAGAGACCTTCTTCAACATATATTATCAACTCCTCAACAGTATCCTCACATTATATATTAATGCTGAAATAGAAAAAGCTAAGATTAGATGATAGATTATTGGGATATATAGTATTAAACCAGTTGATAATACCTTATTTAAAGTATAGACTTCTGTGATGGAGAGTAGAAACGCTATATAATAGATTGGTATGGGGAGGATAGATAGTACCACCAAATCCATATTCCTTGTAGACATAAGTCCCGCAAATAACCCTACGACAACTGGAGATATGAGGTAATAGGGATATGTTGGTGGCGTAAGATCCAAGGATATCATATAAATTACAGTTAGAGACGCCAGATATAGGATAATCTTGAATATCCTCTTCAGATTCATCTAACCCCCTCTAAACACCAACCTATATCTTGATGGAGATTCATCCAACGATTCATAAGCCTCCAACCTGAAATATCTATAGGCTACAAAATCGTCTAGGAGATCCTCATAGTGGGGACTGAATACGATGCCGATATTCCCACCAGGTAATGCAAAATATATGGATATAGATTCTCCATCCAATACATAGATTGACCGCATACTCTGTGATGAGGAGATCTCATAGGGAGGCTCCCCTGGAGAGAAGCCTGCTGGGAACACAGTATATAAGCCTCCTTGACCATCATATACTCTATAGTTGAGCCATGGCAATACATCACCCATAAAGTGGGTTATACGATATTTAAGTATATCACCCCATCTCCAATTCTCGATATCACCATATCTACCTTCCAACTCATCCACAGCATTTAAGAATGCCTTATATATTATATCGCCGACATCCCCAACCCAAGCCTCATAACTCCCCAATGAACCATCGAGAAACCTCTTTATAACATCTTCCGTAGTCTCTAGTGGGATAAGCCTTATAGGTAGATCACCTAATACATCACCCCATAAACCCCTATGGATATTATATAGCCACTGAATATATAGTGGAGCAGCCTTACTATCGGGTGTCAAGATAAAATCCCATCTATCCATTAATTCAAAAGCATCTAGATATATCCCACTAAAGTCTCTCCCCCTAATTATATCAAGTGCATATGGGATTATAGACTCAGCTGCATATGACTTTAGATTAACCTGTATAGACATCATATCATCCAAGGTCAGTGAACCAGCCTTCTCAAGGAGGAGATTCTTTATCCTCACATATCTATATCTATCAGCCCAGCTCCATCCCAGGTAGAATGGATAATCACCTACAACCTTATTATTCGCCGTCACAACGAACCCTTCATCCGGATTGATCACATGGGGGATATTGTTAAATTCAATATATCCAATCCACTCCCCCTCACCATTACTTGCGTTGAATGGGAGATACCCTAGGTTAAAAAGGTTTCTACCACGAACCTCACCAAGATATGATGCATTTCTAACTGGGTATAAACCAGCTGGATAATATAGAATATTTCCATATATATCTGCTGCTACGAGGTTCTGTGGTGCAACATGGAAGTATTTAGCTGCATCGATTAAGCCATATATATCCTCTGCATAGTTATATCTCATCACCGCGACAAACTCGAGGGTAACCTGGGACCCCGTCCATCTCATGGCATAACGGACTCCATCATATTCATATAATGGGCCTATAACCGTATCATTTACAATATATTCAACAACACTATATTCATTGCCATCCCAGACCCTTATAGATTCAACCCTCCTATCTAATTCATGCCATACACCTTTATATAGATATTTATCTCCATCCCAGAGAAAATAGTAATAGTCTGTAACATCTGGACCTACATTTGTAAATCCCCATGCAACATAGTTGTTCCTACCTAATAGTATAACTGGTGTACCTGGGAGGCTAGCCCCCAAATTGTTAAAGCCGTCTGAGAAGGATATCACGATATAATACCATATGGGAGGTGCAGTTAAAGTTAGATGTGGATCGTTAGCCACTATTGGATATCCATCCCTTGTCAAATCACCTGAGACCACCCAATTATTACTGGCATATACCATTCCAAAGATTTGACGTACTTCATCTAGACCCTCCAATATATCGATTACACCATCCACTGGAATCCTCTCCGGAGACTCACGGGATATTGGGGCATCAATATCTACATCAGTATCGACTTTAAACTTGTCAAGGATTGGAGTATTTAGAGACCTGTCTAGTAGGTCAAGGTCTACCAATATCTCTAAACCATTTCTATTCACCAGCTCCTGGAGATTTAGATCCTCCATACTCCAGCTTAGACTCCACGCCATAAACTTACCTATAGAGATAGAATCCACCGGCTTCCAAGGCTCAGGCTTTAAACCTAGTAAACTATATTCAGTTAATGAGATCCCATTAACCTCTAGATATCTAAGGAATTGGTTAACCCCCTCCGTATATGCGAGTAGGGCCTGATATTCCCAGCTAAATTCATTTGAGTTAGCTATATAATCTAAGGTTTTCTCAGCAGATATATAGAGCCCTAAATGTCTAAAATCTCTGTCAATATCTAGAGTAAGTTCTCCAAATAACTCGCTTAACCTCCCCTGAGCCAGTCTACGCATGACATCCATCTGAAAAAATCGGTCTTTAGCGTGGAGGAATCCCATTACCTTATATGCATCGATATAGTTGGATGCATAAATATGTGGTATACCCAACCCATCATATAAAACGTTTACCTCACCATTCAACCCATCAATCTCTATATATCCCTCTAAAAAGGCTATTCTAAGGCTTCCAAATGACCCGTTTAAAGGATGGAGAATCCTATCAAGTAAAGGCGATAACATGGGTAGAGCTATAAGTATTAATATTAGAAGTGAGGATATCGATATAACAAGATAATTTCTATATCCACCCCTTATAGGCATAATAAAATAAGATTATATCATCGGCATATATTACTCCATATACTACTCTCTATCTATCGATTCAGAGAGATACTCCGATATGTCCTTAACCTCAACCTCTCCCTTAGACTCAGCTGACAACATAACTTTACAATATGGACATGCAGTACATATTACTTTAGCCCCAGTCTTAACAGCCTCCTCAAATCTTATACTGCTAATCCTACGTCCCTTCTTAACCTCATAATACATCTGTCCACCTCCAGCTCCACAACAGAAGCTATTCTCTCTATTCCTCGGCATCTCAATCAGTGAATCCCCGACAACAGACTTTACTACATCTCTAGGGTCGTCAAATACTCCATTCCATCTACCTAGGAAGCATGGATCATGAAACGTCACTTTTGTATCGCTTTTAACTGGTTTTAAACGCCCCTCTCTAACCAGTTTACTAAGGAGTTGACTATGATGGATTACATCAAGCTCTATACCATATTCACGATATTCATGTTTAAACACGTTATAGCCATGTGGACAGTTAACAACCAATTTTTTAAACCTATATCTCATGAGATTCTCCTTATTCATCTCAACAAGCTCTTTATACATCAACTCATCCCCAATCCTCCTAGCCGGCTCTCCACAACATACTTCATCAGGTAATATAGCTACATCTACACCGGCTTTCCTAAGTAATTTTAATGTGGAGATAGCTATACCCCTATTATTTGGATCGAATGCCGTTTGACATCCTATCCAATAGGTATATTCATATTCCCTAGATTCATCTGCAATCTCAACACCCGATTCACTACTAATCTCCTCAATAATCTTTACCCTATCCATAGGGTCATAACCCATCGGATTCCCATATCTCATCAAGTTATATGATACATTAAGGGCATCTTCAGGTACATCTTCACCCTTTGATATCAAACCCTTCCTAATATCCAATATAGACTCTACATGATGGATGTTCATTGGACATGCATCTACACATGCCCCACATGTTACACAGGACCAGAGGACATCTGGATCTATATATTTAGGAACCAACTCTCCCTCAAAGTCTCCCCGGTGCATAACACTTCTTAGGTCTAGAATTAGATGCATTGGAGATAGTGGCTTACCACTCTCAGTTGCTGGACATACGTCAGTACATCGGGAACACTCTATACATGCATCTAAATCCATACGCTCCTTCCAACTCAAATCTTTAAGGGATAAAGCCCCTAGATAACCCTTCTCATCAACTATAGCCTCAGGATCTTTATACCCTTTAAAAGCCGATTTATGATAGGGTCTTCTAAATATATAGTTGAATATACCTCCAAAGACCATATGCCCAAGTTTCGTATAAGGGATTAAAGCAGCTGAGGCTAGGGATATAAACATATGGAATAGCCAGAGACCCCTATATAAACTGGTGAGATCAAGGTTTAATGAAAGAAGTATATATGCAAGGGAGACACCTATAAAATCGAAGTATCCAATCCATCCAAGACGGTATGAAGCAGTGGCGATCGAGTCTAATAGAAAACCTGTAAACAATATTATGAGTAGTGTTATAATTAGTATATAGTCTGAAGGCCTATCCGGGAGATACCTACTTTTAAATCCTAGCCTCCTAATTAAGAGAGCCACTAAGCCGATAATCGCTATTAGACCTCCGATGTTCATAAATAATTTAAATATTAAATAGTTAGACCCTACTAGGAAACGGGTCCCTAAAAACTTCATTGTAATATCATATTCTAAAGCTCTTAAGATAGTCCCAATAAATAATATTATAAATCCATAGAAGACTAGGGCATGAGCTGAGCCAACCGCCGGTTTCCTTAGAACCTTAAGTTGGGTGAGGCTACCCCCAATAAATTGTTTAAGGTCTAGGTTCAGAGATGATAAACTTGGAAAACCATCAAACCATTTAATCATTCTTAGATATACTCCATATAGAAAAATAGCTATTGATATGACTGCGGAAATATAGACGATGAACTCTATATCCTTGACAAAAATAAAGTGTTCTATACCTATATCCTGAGCCATAATAAATTAAAACCCTGGGGAATAGGAAAAAGGATAGTTTAAACGTCCAACCTTCTTTTTAGCTTGTCAATAAATATTGGTATAAATTTATATAGGTCAGCTACAACACCGTAGTCTGCATATTCAAAGATAGGTGCATTCTTATCTTTATTTACAGCAACTATAACTCTAGTATCATTCGCAGCCATTATATGTTGTGGGGCACCGGATACTCCAATAGCAATATATAGTTTCCCCCTAACCTTCTTACCAGATATCCCTATCCATCTATCCTCGTCTAGCCAGTGATAGTCAGCAGCTATAGGCCTTGAGCATCCAACCTCACCACCCAAGATCTTAGCCAATTCAAAAGCTATATTAAGGTCATCCTTATCTCTAAAACCCCGTCCAACACCGACAACTACCTCTGCATTCTCTATATCAACCCCTCCAAAAGATTTCTCCTCGATAGATATTAGGCTGGGGGTAGGCTTTACATCGTTATGAATAACCTCTGGGGTCCTCGATATAGATCCTTTAAACTTACCTGGAGCGATTGTTAAGGCAATGGGGGTGGCGACCCTATAGCTTACAATACCTCTACCCGACAATATATTTCTAACTATCTTCTTCTCCTCAACAATATAATCTATTATTTCGGTGGCTATAGGAATGCCTCTATACCCTGCATAATAGGATAGAGCCTCTAAAGACTTCTTTGTATGGGGAGCGATGTATATGTCAAATCCATCTAACTCATCCCCCATCCTAACCAGTACATCAGATGATACATCATCTACTCTGATAACCTTATCAAATCCATCGGGAATATCAAAATTTGAGACTGCATATAACGTTGACTCACTAAACCCAGCCTTCTCGAGAAAGCCATGGATATCAGGGATATACTTTGGATTATCTAATACAGCTAATACCTTCATATCTTTAACACCCCCTCTTGAATAAGATGATCAATAAGTTTATCGGCGACATTCTCTAAAGACTCATCCTCTAAAAGAATATTCTTTCTCTTAATGGTTACAACCCTATAATCCTCATATCTACTGAATACAGGGGATAAATCTATATCAGATAGTTCAAGTCTATGAAGGGGCTTTCTAAATGCCCTACGAATCTGAATCAATGTAGGCAACTTGGGACTATTAATCTCTCCAGTAACACTTACAACGGATGGAAGCGGTATTTTGAGCCTCTCCAGCTTCTCATCAGCATCTCTCAAGACTTCGATATAACCATTTTTTAAGGACATCTCCTTAACATATGTTACGATATTATAATTTAGTTTAGCAGCTAAATATGGAGCTACAGTGGATGATGTCATATCTGTAGAGGCTTCACCGGATAATATAAGCTTTGGAGACCCAAATTTCTTTATTAACCTAGATAGAACTTCAGATGTAAACATCGGTTCAGAATAATGTATAGATTTATCCGCAACTACAAATGCCTCTTCACCACCCAATGCAAGGGCTTCCCTAATAACATTTTCAAAATCCCTCATCTTACGATCCATTGGACCCCAGGTCAATAACGAATATATATATACTTTACCACCTGTAGATTCAGATATTTTAGATGCTTCATAAATTGCATTCCTGTCATATTCACTAAGTACTAATGGAATATTCTCAATGGATATCCTGCCATCTGCTTCGCTCCTTAAAACATTTACATCTAGTGCTGCCTTGACTATAACCCCAATATCCATTTCATATCCCTCCTACAGGGTTTAATACCTTATCAACCAATTTAATATTATATATAAATTAATCTATTGTTCCGATGAATTAGATAGATACTCTATAACTCCGCTAATAACAGGCTCCACAAATCTATAGTTTGCTGTATACCCCATATGCCCTATTCTAATACCATTATAACCAGCGAATTTTGATGTACCAATTAAAATATTATATTTTTTTATAAGGTAATCCACGATATCATCAGCATCGACATCATTCAACTTAAATACAGAAACCGTTGGACTCCTAGAAGATGGCTCTGGATACCCCTCTAACCCAAATTCTTCTAGACGGCGGTATACATATCTGGATATATCCCAATGTCTACGCTCAACTTTATCCAGACCCTCATCCAAAACATTTTCAGCAGCTTTTATAAAAGATAGTATTACATGTGTGGGGAGAGAGGTTGGATATGGATGAAATGGCCATATCTCCCTATATTCATACCATACCTTCAAATCGTTTAAGAATGCCTTATATTTTTTCCTCTCCCTAAGTTTATCGGCAATCTCTTCAGATATATAAACTGGGGTTATACCGTTCAATGCCCCCAAAGCCTTACTTGAATACCCTATACATATATCGATCCCTCTACGAATTACATCGATCTTCAATGCACCATAACTTGATACAGAATCCACAATCAATACCGCTCTATCCTTAACTATATTAGATATACCATCTAAATCCTCTAATATACCTTGTGATGTCTCACTATGTACAACTACAACAGCTTCAATATCAACTGCATCCATCAACAACCCTACCTCATCAAGATCCACTCTATGACCAGGGGATTGTGGGACTACATGGTGGACGCTTAAACCATATCTTAAGGCGATATCCTTGAACCTCCTCACGAAGAATCCATCGTTAATAAATAAAATATTAGATTCTTTATCGAATAGGCTATTTAGAATAACCTCCATAGTGAAGGATGCTGGAATAGGAAATGGAATTACATAACCCGATTCAGCTCCAAACAGTTTAAGTGAGTATTCATAGAATACATTATATATCTTAAGCCACCGACTCCCATAAT
>DQVL01000110.1 GCA_015661745.1 Thermoprotei archaeon
GCTGCAGCCTCCGCCGCATGGTAGCTCGGTATCTTCTCCTCACCGGTAAGCTCCATAGTAACTTGTTTAAAGAGGTCTAGGAACTCATCCTGGGTTGGCCCCCACCACTCAATACCTAATGCTTCAGCAGCCGATGGACTATATTTTACACCAACCTCCCATTGACCCGGATATAATATGCCTTCAGCCAGACTACCTAAGGCCTCATAGAATTTGGGTAGTGCTGGGGCGACCGTTATACCGATGGCTTTAGCATTGATATTTAATTCAGCCATCTGACTAGCGATGAGCTGTCCATCGGCGAAGTGGCTAGACGCCAATACTATATCTGGATTGGTCGTAGCCATATCGGTGAGTAGTGGTGTTAGATCCGTTGCATCAGCTGGATATGAACTATAAAAGACTACGTCAAAACCGAGTCTCTCAGCATGATCCTTTGCACCTTCTGCAACCATCCGAGGGAATTCTGAATCCTTATATATTATGGCTACCTTCCTAGCATCTGGATCCAATTCTTTAACCATATCTAAGATACCAGTCAAATACTTTGTTGCGGGTGTCAAGACCTGCACAACATATTCATATCCCTGTTCAAAGATTATGTTGCTAGCACCACCATGACTCAACATTATTACACCATATTTATCAGCTACTGAAGCCGCTGCAAATGTTAGGGATGAGGCGTAGGGAGCCAATAGAAAATCTACTTTATCAACAGTTATAAGCCTCTCATATAGACTTGGGACATTCTCCTTCTTACTCTCATCATCATAATATTTGAATTCTATAGGAACCTTCTTACCGGATAACTCTATCCCACCATTCACCTCATTAACCCATTTAACCGCTGTGAGTACCCCCCAGAGAGACATAGAACCCTCTGTAGAGTATTTACCGGATAAACCTAGTGTCCCACCGATAACTATCTTCTCCGGGATAGCTTCCTCCTCAACTGGGGCTAGTGGAATTATACCTGAGAAGAAAAGAGCTCCAGCGACGACTATAACTAATATGGCAACTATGGCCAAGGCAGCTACCTTAGTTATACCCCTCACTGAATGGGTATTCATAGTATTCACCAATACGGAGAATATTATATTACATAAAATATTAAAATATTTACTGGATTTTATAGATTCACCCCATACAACCATTAAATAATCTATAATATGTTGAACATCATTCTTGTGACTAGATTGGCTAGAGCTATATATGTGGCGGTAAATCAATCTAAATATTTAGATGGATATACATCCACGGGAATATCATAATCATTGAATACCCTTATATCTTTCCATCTCCTATCAAGACGTTAATAGGTCAAAAAAGGGCATGGATATAAAAATATAAAGAGAATGTTGTTTTAGATCTATTTAAATATGTATCCAGTCTCTAAAGCCCATAGGAGTAGATCGAGCTCGGCTGGTTTAATGCCTAGATACCTCGATAGCCATATGAATCTATCCTCCAGCAGGAGATATTTCTTTGGTGTAAGTGATCTAGGTATCTCATTGATTAACCTGAATTTCTGCATATATTTTAGGATATGCCTATCTAAAATGGCTATGTCAAATGTATACCCTATATTCCTTAGGAAGTGGCTGGCCTCCTTATATCCTATCCCCTTAATTGTAGAGGCTAGTCTATGCCTAACCTCAATTGGATAGCCATCCAAAAGCTCTTTAAAATCTATAGATCCATCTAAAAACCTTTCTCTAGCCTCAATAATATATCTAGCCTTATTAAACCTGAATCTACTCTTCACCAAATAATTAGATAATTCTTTGTAGTTACACCTCCAGAGACAGCCATTTAAATATATCTCCTTCACAGTATTCCATGCATATATAGCTCTTGACTGTGGCGTCAATATACAGAATATAAGTTCTAGGAATAGCCTCTCATCTCCACATCCACCCAATGAATTAAACTCTTTGAGACGCCTATGTATATCATCCCTATATCTCCTATATGCATCTCTAACCAATTCTAGGGGGTCAACCTCCCTATTTAATATATCTCCACCTGATATAGGGGTGAATATCTTTATCTTGGATCCATCCATAATAATAGGGTCCTCATCTAATGATGTATACCTACCATCTACCAAGATAATATATGGGATACCATCTCTATCTAGGGAGTCCAAAGCTTTAGCCAGCTTCTCCACCTTAGATAATAACATAGATAGTTTTATTGGGTTATCTACATCGATAGAAAATTCTCTATACCCTACCCTCCTATATACCCCTGTATATAGCTTGATATAGATAGTCATAAAAAGTTTTTGGAGGGGGCTACTCACCCTTAAACCTAGGCTTCCTCTTCTCTAGAAATGCTGAGACACCCTCTATAAAGTCTTCAGTGGAGAAGGTAAGCCCGAAATACGTCGATTCAATAGCCTCCCCATGCCATATACTAGTCTCCCGACCAAACTGGATAGAATGTTTAGCGGCTAATAATGCTAGTGGAGGCTTCTCAGCCAGCTTCAAAGCAAACTTCCTTGTATACTCCTCTAGATACTCCGGTGGAACAACCTTATCAACCATACCCATCTCAAGAGCCTCATACGCATTATACATATCCCCTGTATAGATCACCTCCTTAGCCTTTGATAGACCTATA
>DQVL01000032.1 GCA_015661745.1 Thermoprotei archaeon
AACAGATCAACTCGCACTTCTAATGACTACTACACATGCAAAGAAGCTTATGGAAGATTTCATAAAGAAACGATTGGATAGGAAAACTAGATTATAATATACAAGTCGCTATGAAAATATGATTTTCAATGATATAGTTTAGTTAGGATTATCTTAATCAATTTATGTATTCTTTATCCATTTATCCATCCAAATGAATATCTCATTATATCCAATTATATAAAAGAGATAAAAAATTGGATATTAGAAGGTATGTCGCATTCCTTCAATCGCCTCCTCAAGTTCTTCAACAGCCTTTGGATCCTCCAATGTAGATACATCACCTATTGGTTTACCCTGTAACATCGATATTATAATTCTTCTCATTATCTTCCCACTCCTAGTCTTAGGTAGTTTACTTACAAATATAACTTTTTTAGGGGTGGCAATTGGACCAATAAATTTCCTTACATAGTCTTTAATCTCATCGGCAAGCTCCTCACTGGGTTCAACCCCCATCTTCAAGGTTACAACGGCAACGGGCAACTCTCCCTTGACTGGATCTGGGAAACCTACTACTGCAGCCTCACTAACTGCTGGATGTGATATTATCGCATCCTCCAACTCAATAGTTCCAATTCTATGGCCAGCAACTTTAAGGACTTCATCGGCTCTACCAAGCATCCAGAAGTAGCCATCTCCATCTCTCAATGCATAATCCGCTGGATAATATATCCATACCCCCCTATCTTGATCACTATATCTACTCCAATACACCTCAATATATCTAGCTGGGTCACCCCATAAACCCATCAACATACCGGGCCACGGCTCCTTAATAACTAGATATCCTTTCTCACCTGGTTCAGCTTTTCCACCATCCTCTCTAACTACATCTGCAACTATACCTGGAAGTGGTAGTGTAGCACTACCCGGTTTTAGAGGGACTAGTGAGAGTCCAGGTGCAGGGGAGATCATGGCTGCTCCAGTCTCTGTCTGCCACCAAGTATCTACTATTGGGCATCTACCACCCCCTATCTTATTAAAGTACCACCTCCATACCTCAGGATTTATCGGTTCACCGACTGTACCTAATATTTTTAGGCTTGACAAATCTATATTCTCAACCCATTTATCACCATACTTCATTAGGAGACGTAGTAGTGTAGGGCTTGTATAGAATGTCGATACACTATATTCCTCTATAATCCTCCATATCCTATCTGGCTTTGGATGGTCTGGAGCCCCTTCATACATTATTGAGGTCATGTTATGCATTAGAGGGGCATAGACAATATATGTATGCCCAGTAATCCATCCAATATCTGCTGCACACCAATATATATCCTCAGGACTAGGATCCCAATTCCATCTAAAGACGTTATAGATATATGTCATATATCCACCTATACTATGCATAATCCCCTTAGGCTTACCAGTGGTTCCACTAGTATAAAGGATAAATAGGGTGTCTATCGCCTTCATCTCAGCAGGCTTTACATATACCTTATTAGGTGCCTCACTAAGTAGTTCATGATACCATATATCTCTATTCAAATGCATCTTAATATTCCCGTCCAACCGCTTCACAACAATTACCTTCTCAACATCTACACCCTTTTCACCAGCATCTAATATAGCTTCATCAACTCTATCCTTCAAATTAACTATATTTCCTCTTCTATAGAAGCCATCCGCGGTTATAACTACCTTAGATTTCGCATCTACAATTCTATCTGCTAAGGCTCCAGAGCTGAATCCAGAGAATACAACACTATGTATAGCGCCTAACCTAGTTAAAGCCAACATAGATATTGGGAGCTCTGGTATCATAGGTAGATATATAGTTACCGTATCTCCCCTCGACACACCTATATACTCCTTCAATACATAGGCAAACCGGTTAACCTCTCTATATAACTCTCCATAGCTTATCGTCCTCTTACTATCATCCTCACCGATCCAGTAGTATGCAACCTTATTCTCAGAAGACTTACCAACCCATCTATCCAAAGCATTTAAATTGATATTTGTATATCCACCTACAAACCATCTATAGAATGGTGGATTCGACCTATCCAAAACCTGATCCCAATATCTAATCCATATAAGCTCCCTAGCCCTCCCATCCCAGAACTCCTCTATATCCTCAACACTCTTATTATAATAATCTATGTAGCGCTGGAGACCATCACTATATTTCTCATCAAATGGCAGGGCTTCACTCATAGACCCACACCTAAATATATATAGTAATATATATTTCTCCATCAATCATATAAAACAATTTATCACTTGAACCAAATGTTTTACTATATACCTAGTGAATATCCAAATCCAGAAACCAATTAGACTCTCTACATATCCCCTAGTTAAGAAATCTACAAACGAAATACGTATCTCATCTATCCCTAATCACCAAAATATAATGAAGCATTATAATGTTCAGCAATGTAGTATCAGATCCAGAAATGATGTTTTCCTCATGTTAAATATATTACTTGTTAAACTGGTTTAACCATCTCATCACAGCACCTTCTTACCTTACGTTGCATACATCTCCTAAAATTTATACTATAACTCATATAGAGTATAACATGTTTACATCACACCCCCAAATAAATAGAGAGTAATAAAGAACAACTGAATATAGAGAAATACATAGATTTAAAGTGATATTTAAGTGGAGAAAATTTTTAAACACCGAAATATTTATTTCATTAGCCCCCCCTAATGAAATATTATATGTGTTTATACATTATGGTATGTATCGAAATAGAAATATTTCATTACTATATAATGTAAACGATGATTATTCAAACTATTGAATCAATGGCTTCAAAAATTATCTAGGCTGTTTCAATTTTTATGGCTCAGGATATTTATCTCTAAGATAAAAAGTAGGGGGATATCTATATCTACGCATTACAACTTCTTACCCAATACCTTCTTTAACGTAATCAATATCGCTAGGGGAAGTAAAAGTATTGTTAATGCTTGGAATTCGTTTATAACTACAGGATTATTTATGTTTATTGCAACACAGGTCTCTCCCTCAAAATCTATAGGTAGAATAGTAATCTTCATAGGACTTACTAAGTCTCCCCCCAAGGGTGCATCGAAAACTTCGATATAATTAACAAGATTTCCATAATTTATATATGCATCGACAACAGATACATTCTCTTGGTCTGTACAGCCAAATGTCCATATATATGTATCCATATTAGTAGATACTATGGATGCAAAGCCAGATCTGTTTATCCCTAAAGATGGGAATGAGTCTGTAAAGCCAGTTACATATCCATATTCATTTATGTCGAATCCACCTGAATAGTCGTCTTCCCCACCACCGAAAATAGTTACGTTAACCCATTGACTTCCTGATACGTTACTCATGAAATATGTTAGATATAAATTTCTACTTGAGTCATTCTGGTATAGTTCAAAGTTATTGGTATCTCCATATACAAAGAGCCTATTCTGATCTCCCTCTTCAATATTGGTCCATCTAGTCAATGTATGCGAGTATAGTGATACTGGAGTTCCATTTAAATCCACCGATAGGAATAGGCTTGTAGTAGATATCCCTCCAACGATAAAAGCTTTACCATTAATTACTTCAAGGTCTTTAGGTGTTAATGTAGAACCTCGAGTATGTGTTATACGATATGCACTTCTGTCTACTCCACTTAGATAATCCAACTCCCTAAGGTATATATCATTGTCCCTACTCTCTAATACATATAGAGTGTCATTATAGAAGTCTAAAGCATGTCCCGCTGTAGTTGACGCTATATATCTACTATATGTAACGTTCATCGACTCTGGATCATATCTAAATAATAATGTATTGAATGGATAAGCCGGATCAAAATTGGTAAATACACTTCCCACACCATATACTTTCCCATCGGGACCAATAGCCAAATCATAGACAACATCCATTTCAGAACCTGGTTGAGATAATGACCATGCATCAGTAAAATTACCTGTCAATGCATCTACAACTAAGAGGAATGACATAGGGGTCGGCGTATACATAATCCCTCCAACGAATAAATAATTATCTGGAGCTGCATATACCCCAACCCTCTTTGTAATTGCCTTGGCCTCACCAATAACATTATATTTCCAGGCCCAATTCATGGTACCATCGCTGTAGTATGAGGCTATAACTGGGTTTCCATTTGATGACCCCGCTACATAGATAAGTCCTGTACCACCTTCATCCACATCTGCATCGACGACTACATCATTAAAATAGGTTTCATTACCAGCATATGCAGTTGCAAACCAATGATAATTGGGTTGTGATAGAGCTAACGGGAATCCCTGCATAAGGAAGAACATAATTGAGAGAGCTATAGATTTCAAAAAGATATTCTTCAAAATTAATGACCTCAATATATAAGCATCAAATTAATATATAAACCATTTATCTATCTAAGCGATTTATCAAGGCGAGATACGTAGATGGAATAGGAGGAGATGAGAATATAGCCAATATTATTCCATTGATATAATTTGATATAGGGAAGACCATAAATATTTAACTAATTGACTCTATCATAAAATATTATTGATGGCTTCAAAAGAGGGGCTCATCGGGATCCAATTGATAAAACGTTATATAGACTTAAGACATGAAACCGATAGGCATATACCTACTTGGATACCTATATTAGGATTCATACTAGGAGTAATGTCGCTCTTAACGATAATATATCTTTTGATAACTGGCTCTCTCTCCATAACTCCTTTTGGACTTTTAATCTCACCAATAGAGGCGAT
>DQVL01000099.1 GCA_015661745.1 Thermoprotei archaeon
CTGGATTGGTAACTATAAAGTATATGGCATCTGGATTCTTCTCCATAGTCTTCTCAACAACCGATTTTATTATACCTGCATTCTTACCAGCTAGCTCCCTCCTACTCATATCAGGCTTTCTAGGAAAACCTGCGACGACTACAATCAAATCCGCATCCTCAACCTTCGATGGATCTTCATACCCTACCGCCTCAAAATCCCTACTATGTAGAGAGAGACCATGTGATATATCCTCAGCAACTTTTTCAGCCAAACCTTCAACAACATCTACTAGAGTCATCTTCTCTATATATGGTTCATAAGCTGCCGTATAGGCTATTGATGAGCCCAACCTCCCCACACCTATAAACGCTACATGAGCCATCAACACCACCTACATAATGATGTATTAAATATTTACTCAAATAAAGGGGTTATATAAAATATAAAAATATGGTTTAGAATCGTTAATCCCTCTCCTCTAGAGGAGTGTATTTAAGACCCTTTGGACCAATATATTTATGTCTGGGCCTTATAAGCCTTGGAGACTCTAAATATTCTAGTATATGTGCGATCCACCCTCCAATCCTTGATAATGCGAATATCGCTGGTCCATACTCTATTGGGAAGCCTAGATGGACATATAGTATCCCTGCATAGAAATCTACATTGGGGCATATCCTCTTAGTCCTACATAGCTTATCCATACATATCTCCTCAACCTTAAGGGCTATCTCAAATAGCCTCTTGGCTTCACCCTTTAGATCCATCTCCATAAGCATATTCTTCAAAACCTTAGCCCTAGGATCATATGTCTTATATACTCTATGACCGAAACCCATTATCCGCTCCTTCTTACTAAGCTTATCCATAACATACTTCTCAGCATTCTCTGGGCTCCCTATCTCCCTAAACTGTTTCAACGCTGCTCCCGCCGCACCTCCATGTAATGGACCCTTCAATGTATTTATAGATGATGTAACAGCTGAATATAGATCTGACAATGTAGATATAGTTACTAACCCGGCGAATGAACTCGCGTTCATACCATGTTCAATATGGAGAATGAGATCAGTATCTAATGCCCTAGCATCATCCCCATTATGTTCACCCCTAACCATATATAGAAAGTTGGCTGCATACCCCAAATCCCTCCTAGGCTCTATAATATCTAGGTCCATACTTATCCTATACCATGCAGATAATATGGTTGGGGTCTTCCCAAGAATATTCACAATCTTCTCATATAAACCATCTCGATCAAGCCTATTCTGCTCCCTATCCCATAGCCCGATAGTCAATAAACTATATTTTAATACATCTAATGGACTATTCCATCTTGGTATCTCCCTTAAAATCTTTTTCATACCCTCCTCAATACTATAGTTACTTGATATTGCATCTATCCAGTTATATAGTTCTCTCTTATTAGGTAGCTTACCATATATCAAGAGATATACAACCTCTTCATACGTTGATTTCATAGCGAGTTCAGTCAGGTCATACCCCCTCACATAGACTTTACCTTCCTCCCCATCAATATATGAGAGGCTACTCTCAGTTACGTAGATCCCTTCTAATCCTCTATGTACAACTATATCTTCAGTCAAGATCCCACCGAATATATTTATATGACCTAGCATTTAATGAAGAAACAAATATATTATATCTATGCAACGAAATAATTTTGAGGTAGGATACATATAGAGTTATATATGAAGAGTTATAAGATAACCTTGGTACCTGGAGATGGAACTGGACCAGAGTTGATGGCTGTAGCTAGGGAGATAATTGAGAAGGCAGGAGAGTTATATGGATTTAAATTTGAGTGGGACGAGAAGGAGGCTGGGATACCTGCCTATGAAAAATATGGAGATCCACTCCCTAAAGAAACTATTGAGAGTATAAGAAGGAATAAAATATTATATAAAGGACCTATAACTACGCCTGTAGGCGTCGGATACAGGTCTGTCAATGTAGCCATTAGAAAGATGTTTAAATTATATGCCATAGTAAGACCTGCAAAGTCTATCCCTAGATTCTCAACTAGATATTCAAATGTAGATCTAATAGTGGTTAGAGAGGGAACAGAGGAATTCTATGCAGGTATAGAACATAGGATAAATACTGTAGATAGAGAGAGGATAGCTGCCGAATCTATAGGTATAGTCACTAGAGAGACGTCAGAGAAGGTAATCAGATTCTCATTTGAATATGCAAAGCGGATGGGGAGAAGGAGGGTATCAGCGGTACATAAGGCTAATATATTAAAGGAGAGTCATGGACTCTTCCGAGACATATTCTATGAAGTAGCGGAGGAATATCCAGATATACAAGCTGATGATTATATGGTCGATAACATGGCGTATCAACTAGTGACTAAACCAGAGATTTATGATGTACTTGTTACACCTAACCTAGTTGGGGATATATTGTCAGACTTAGCATCCGGCCTCGTCGGTAGCCTCGGTATAGTACCAAGTGGAAATATAGGTGATGAATATGCCATGTTCGAACCGATACATGGAAGTGCACCTAAATATGCAGGTCAGAATAAGGTTAACCCGACAGCCCAGATTATGGCTGGAGTGATGATGCTCCAATACTTAAATGAGATGGACGCAGCAAACCTGGTTCAAGAGGCTGTATTCAAGGTTATAGAAGAGGGTAAATATGTAACTTATGATATAGCTAGGGTATATGGTGTAGAGCCTGTAGGCACTAGAGAGATGGGGAAGGAGATAATTAGGAAGATGGAGGAGTTATATAGTGGGACATAACCCATATTACAACCTTGAACCTAATATCTCACGCCTCCTTTTTAAAATTTCCTTGAGTCTAGCCACCATTCTATAGAGCATAAAACTATATTCCCTATATATTGGGAGGGGTGGGGCGCCTGATATAGACTCTATAGTCTTATCCACCATATTCAGGATCTCAACAGCCTTATAATCTAGCTCAATAACCTCATCACAAAGATCAGCCTCAATCCTAACTCGATTATATTCCATCGACAACATATTTATAATATCGTTAGATAACCTTGTCACCATCATAAAATAGGACGATACATCTGGTGGTGCATTACCCGAGATATTCATTAACACCTTATATACCCTTGCTAATCTATCCCTTATAAATATATTTACCTTCTCTAAATCCCTTAAATCCCTATATCCAGTATATCCCTCGATATATCTCGATATATATTGGATTCTATCACTCCTCATTCAAGACCTAAATAATTTATTATCTCTCCATAAATATCTTCATATCTCTCCTTATTCACCACCACCCCAAGGAAGTATCCTTCTCCACCGGCTGGTAGACCCAGATTTATAAATTTCTTGATTAGGGGTTCAAGAGATTGTATAGACTTTACAGCTATGGAGTAGTATCCAGGTATAAAGCCTTTATCAACTATAATCACCTCTTTACCTGGGTATCTATTGGTGAGTTCCCTTGTCAAGTCACCCAATATATACATCTTCCCTTCATACTCTAGATATATATATTTATCATATTCAACCACTCTACCAGCTATATCCATGACATACCTATCTTTATCCATAATTATAGACATCATATCCTCATATTCAGGTAGCTGCCCAATATCATATATCCGATCCATAAGGAGTCTAACATTCCTATAGAGTAGGGAGACCTTATTTACATAGTATGGAGCATTATAATAGCTCTTAAGGAGAGAGAGTGTCTCTATATCCAATCCTATACCCTCAAGGTAATTACTAAATATATCCCAATATTCAGATGTCAAGATATTATCTCCAACATCGTTATACATACCCAGTATAGCATCTACATCCGGCTCAATACCGAGGTAATCCATAAGTATATATGTGGTTGAGAACCTCTTACTACATACACACGTAACATTTAATCCAGAATAATCAGGATGTATCTCTGAATCGTCAAAGATAGTTACATAGGAAGTTGTATTTAGCTTCTTAACATCCCTCCTTGGAATATGCATATCAACAATATAAATATATTCATATTGAGATAGGGAGTCGATCCATACATCCTCAAGCCAGTAGTATCCAACCTCTGGGAAAAACACGGTGTCTGCATGCCCCGATCTTATAAGCATTGATGCGGATGCCTGTCCATCAAGATCCCAATTTGCAACTACTATGGATGGCATAACCAATAATTAGGGAAATATAGTTAAATAGAAAAGGGTTATTAAAATCTATATAGATTATGATGAGAAAAGCCCTGATAATAACTATCTTGTACATTATACTCTCAACCCAAGTCTATACTACAGTATATGCAGACGTCTTTAAAGTGGATCAGATGAAGGGTGATTGGAGAGAATTTTCAGATACATATATAGAGTCTGAAAGGGGTATAGGTGAGGCACTCCTAAGGCTATATGCAGATGGATATAGGATGGGGAGCTGGATATTATCGATAGATCTTGATCTAGAGGTTGAAGATGGGGGGGAGATATATGGATATATTATCGTTGAGATTCCTGAATTAGAGATATCACTACAATATACAGAGAGATATGTAAATAATGGTTTACTGGGGCTCGACTATATCGAGAATAACTTGACTCTAACGATTGGAGATGATACATTATTAAATCTCTATGACTATGCTTATGAACCGATGAATAGCAGGTTAAACGTTAGATACTATCTAGTCCTTATGAAGGTTGTAAATACATTAGTTTTTGAGTTTAGAGATGAATATAAGAATCCAGATGGATTAAATAGCGTATACGTATATAGAGAGTTGGATTATGATGATGAACCTGTAACTCTAATATTGGAGATGGGTAAGAACAGCTATAACTATCAAGGGAGTATAAAGGCACCACTATTCATAAACTCACCTAAAGATAGTGTATCTGTAGAGAGTTTCCAGTATATTACTATAGATTATAGTTCAAACGCCATATTCTTTTTAAGCCTCTCATTCCTACTGGGTGCAATATCTTTCAATATAATATCAACTAAATTCAGGATATTACAGGAGGAGGAGCTATTGAGGGAGAAGGAAAAGAAGACTAAGAAGCAAAGAAAGAGAAAGGGATGAATATACGTAGGATATATAGATTCCCTATCGAACCAAGTATAGTTGGATTCATCTTTCTAGCCGCTTTATTTGGTGTATTTACATCTGGATACCCAAATCTATATGGAGTATTTATTACATTAGCTGTGAGTCTACACCTGATATTCACAATAGATTCTATTTATAATAGGGATAATATTCTTGATGTATCAGCCATATATGCATTGGCTTCGAATTCAGCTATATTCCTATTCCTAAGTCTACAGGAGTATGAAGTTCTATTTTCATTAATCCCTTCAGCCCTACTAACTATTCTAACATTATTATCAAAATCGATATTAGGTAGGAACGACATAATAACTACATTAGTTGGATCTCTAGCTCTAACCTCCCTCGTCCTACCCGCCTCAGCGATATCAGGGGGGTTAACCATAAAATCATTCAATATATGGATTATATATAGC
>DQVL01000060.1 GCA_015661745.1 Thermoprotei archaeon
CCTTGAATTTATGGATGGTGAGAATAGAACGTCTTTAGGATTGGATGGTAGTGAAATATATAATATAACTGGTCTTGAGGATGGATTGTCTCCACAGAAGGTTTTACGTGTGGAGGCTGTAAAGGAGGATGGTGAGAAGATCATCTTCAATGTACTGGCTAGACTAGATAATATGGTTGAAGTAGAGTATTATATAAATGGGGGTATACTACCATATGTACTTAGGAAGATAGTTAAGTCATATAGGGGTAAATAGACTGGAACAAACTATTTATTGGAATAATACGTTATTAACAAGCCTATGGATAGTAGAAGGGCAGATATAATATATAGTAGTTCAAAGCCTATCAACTGGATTATTAACCCACTTGATACTGCACCAGTTAACAAGCCTATATTACCGAAGAAATTGGTGAATCCAATCTCACTCTTTCCATGTTTTAATGCATATAGATTTAGATTTACAATGAGGTATGCCCATGTAAATCCGCTTAAGATATAGAATATAGCTAAAACTATTATTTGGAGGGGGTAAGCAACTAAAGTTAATAGTGTTAATGTTATAAATGCAGATACCCTTATAGAGCCGGCTCTCACGAACTTCTTAAGTGGATTAGATTTATCTCCAGCCACTAGATAGGTTAACGCTGATAATACACTGCTTAATAGAGCCAAGAAATATATTGTAGAGTCTGGATAGCCAATATCTTTAATATGTTTTATCAGTTGGGTATAGACATTTCCAAATGATATAAAGATCAGGGTTATACCTAGGTATAACATAATTCTATCTCTCCCAATACCCTTTACCTTTAGATATACGGGTGAGTAGAAGAGTGAGCCTCCAAATATAACGTGTATCCCTGAAAATAGAATTGATGGAATCCTCTCCTCAAAATCTATGACCTTCTCTAATCCCCTGTCGAGTAATGGTAATACACCCTCCTCCTCATCCACCATCGTCTTTATCCTCTCTTTAATTCCTGTAACGAGTAAGATTATCGATATTACCACGGCGATTATTAGGATTGCTGTTAATATAGAGATTAATATTCTTAGAGGGAGTGTATTTGATGCATAGAAACCAAATAATAGCCCGGCTACCCAAGACCATCCACCTATACTCTCCATTGAACCAACCATCTCATCAATATTTTCTGTATAGTTATCAACTAGGAAATAGAGTAGTGAGAAGTATATTAGGTTGGTGAAGAATGTTATTAGGAAGGAAGAGATTAATATATTTAATAATGTCTCGGTAGCTAGTAGAGCTACCGATATCGATAGAAGTAGATAACCAGATATTATCCCACCTACATAGTTTCCCTTCTTACCCATTATATTAGGCCATATTAATACTCCAATTAGATTCCCTAGAAATGATAGACCTACCGCCAATCCTACATCTCTGGAGGAGCCACCTATGTTGATGGTTATTAGTATAACCAATGTTGTTGCTACAGCGCCGACAAGCTTAAGTGGTGATATAGTAAATAAAGGTCTATATCTACTAAGTCTCATCCCCCCTATCCACATCCTGTTTAGATACCTCATGTAGAATTTTCTTTACATAGGGTCTAAGCTCATCCTTTAGGATAAGCCCTAAAGCTATTCCTAATGCTAGGGAGAATGAGATTACAAATCCCCCTAATGTAAAGTATATAAGCTGGTATATAGGCTCGACATTAACCGTCAATATATCCAGTGCCACTAGAAAGAATATTGTGGCCGTTATAAATTTTACTATTGAGCCGAAGAATTCCTTGAATAGAAGCATAGTCTCCACAACCTTCTCCTTAAGCCACTCCGAAAGTATCAATCCAATGATGAAGATTGTGGCTGAGGCTATTATCCTTGGATAATATAATATGAATATATTAAGGTAGAATGTTAACGCCTCAATATTAAGCCTTGAAAGAGATTCTGCGATAAATATGAAGTATACATACCATTTTATTAAGCCAGCGCTCAGATGTGAGATTCTTATCCCGAAGGCTGCATCTTCAAGACCACGCATCGCCAACCACTTATCCAAACCAAGGAATTTCTGGAGGAATATCCTCACCGTCTCACCAATTAACCGCCCTACTATATAGCCTATTATCAGAATCGTCAATGCCTCAAATACGCTGGGTAGGATATTCAAGATTGACCTATAAAAATCGCTTAATATATTTGATATATCCTCTATAACTAAGATCTCCCCTGTATTATGGGTCATCTCCAACCACCATAGATACTTTTGAATTTATAATCTAAATATATAATTATGTAGTTTATTGAATGGATATAATGACGTCACATAGCTATAATGAATATCGAGATGTGGATAGTCCCTCACTAAAAGTTGCATTGATATCCATATTAACCTCGGTATATGCTGTTTTATATTATCTTCCAGTAGGTTTTCCATTGATAGGTGTTGAAGGGGCTAGACCAATAAGTCTAGCTTACTTCATCGTCATCGTTATATCAATCCTATTTCCCCTAGAGATATCTGTATCATCGATAGCTTTAGGTGGTCTCATAGTATCATTGATCCAATTGGCACCGCCCTTCTATATATTAAATTTTGTTCCAGGTGTGGTTATGGCACTAGCTACATCTATATATTTTAGGAGGTGGTTCTATCCACTCCCAATATATATTCCACTAATAGTCATATATGCATTCTACCCGGGAGGCGGTCCAATTTATACATATCCATACCATGTGATACCACATTTAATCGTCCTACTACTATTTACATCCTTACATATTCCCCATATTTACAGGTTTATAGGTAGGTATCGTGATCTAGTTTCATCAGCTTTTATAGGCGCCTTCTCTGGTCAGGCTATGGGTACACTGTTATTCCTTATTTTATACTATGGATTTTCGTTTCAGAGTCCAGAGGCTATAACCCCTATATGGGTGGTAACTACCTATATCTATCCTATTGAGAGGATTGTGTTGGTTATAGGCAGTATAATTATATACATTGGTATAAGAGAATCTATAAAACGTTTTCT
>DQVL01000034.1 GCA_015661745.1 Thermoprotei archaeon
AGAACCCCGATAAAAATTAAAATCACTAAAACACCTAGTGGAGGGATAAGGATAAATAATGTAGATCCAAGATTTATAAAAACAATCAAGGATCAGTTAAGGAATTATAAAATTTATAATGCAATAGTTTATATCGAGGGAGAGTTACCTATCGATCTTTTTGAAGAGATATTTCTAGGGCTAAAAAGATTTTATAGAGGAGGATACTATCTATGGAAAGACTCGTGTCTAGTTGATATAGAAACTGGTAAAAAGTTTTCCTATATGGATCTTGGATCACTATTGATTCAAAAAGTTGATTTAATTCGAGTCTATGCAGTTAGAGATTTTAAACAGAAAATAGAACGTCCAATAATTTTAAAGAGAGGCGATAGGATCTTAGATCTTGCGGATAAAATACATACAAGTATAAGGAAAAACCTAAAATATGCTCTTGTCAAAAGAGGGAATAAAATAATTAGAGTTAGTGGTTCATTTAAACTCGAGGATCTTGATATAGTATCTTTAAGGACTAAGTGAAGAGCTGTATTTTTTAGCCCATATAAGAAGTATAACGTGTTGAGACATACCCTTTATCTCTTCTAAAATTTTATCTCTTAAAGCTGATATAGGATCTATACCCACCCTCTCTCTAATGTCATTATAAGATTCAAAGGGAGCATCTTCCCTCTCTTCAATAATGGTCATAACCTTTTTTTTACCAATAGATGGAAGTAATTCAAGAGAATGGCCTCGATGACTTACTGGACCTGCTTTATTGAAAAAATCGACCCACTTTTCTTCCTCCATCAGTAATATCTTTTCAATTGCTTTGCCTAACCTTTTCTTCGCATTTTCAGTCAATTGAGTGTACGAAAGATGTCTTAAAAACCGTTTTATCTTTCTTTTACCGTGTCCAACAAAAACTCTTTCTAATTCTCTAAAGTCGACATCAGGATCCAATTGAAACTCCATAAGTTTTAGATATCGTTCCCCAATAACTTGTCCTATTGAAAGATTTCCCTTCTTATAAATATCGAGCAAAACAGCAAAATCCTCCCATTCTCTATCTTTTACATTTCTATACATATAGAAAACCTCTGATGGTGGGTCTGACATAAATTAAATCAAATTACTTTTTCCTCTTTCAATATATTAAGTATCTTATCTGGTAGATCACCTAGTATGACTTTCTCATAGAAGATCTCTTTAATTTCCTCCGTTGATCTAGGAAGAATATTTATTATTTGTACCGCCTTTTCTTCATCTACACCATCTAACTCCATTAGTTTCCTCTTTAACGACTTAGCCTTTTCTGGAGTGATTTTAGAAAATTTATTTATATACTCTTTTACTTTTATGGTTATCGGGGGAAGTTCCTCATCCGGTATATCAAGAGAATCTAATATCTCTTTCAACTCGGGAATTGAAATTGGTTCCTTACCTAAAATTTTACGGCCTACTTCCTCGCTCATACCAATAATATCCTATGTTGTACCAATAAATATATCGATTAATAAAAGAGTTATTTATCCCTGTGTAACTTTAAATGCTCAGGTGGAACAATTAATTTTACCGATTTATTACCCTTTGACACTTCAACTATAAACGCTTTTCCTCTTCTTTCTAGTATACTACCCACCTTACCATGATAACGTCTATGTGGCATCCCATTATGATGCTTGGGATTAATATATATTACTACCTTATCACCTTTTTTTAGCTGATTTATCGAGAGAAAATGATCACTAAATCCATGATTTCCCTTCTTTTTTAACAATCTTCTTGTTTTTACTCTAAATCCTCTTGATTGGGGCATACAAACACCTTTGCCTAGTTAAAAAATTCTTATTATAACGTGATATATATACTATAAAGTGTCATAACAGCCCTATTAAATCTAGAGTTGTCTTGTAGATTTAAGCATTTCCTTAAACATACGTTTATGCTTCCTATCCTTCATGAGCTTCTGCATGATTTTATATTGTTTAATTAAATTTTTTATTAAACGCTCATCAACACCCGATCCTCTACTTATCCTAGTTATTCTAGATCCCTTAATGATAGATGGATTGATTTTCTCTTCTATTGTCATTGAATTTATGGCTGCTTTCCACTTTCTAATAACCGTCTCCATTTCATCAATTTCCTCTTTTCTAAATTTACCAGAAAATCCTGGCAGATATGAAAGTATTTTATATAATCCCCCCATTTTTTCAATATTTTCAAATTGTGTTACTACATCAACCAATGTTAACCTTCCCTTAGCTAATTCTCTCAATTTTTTCTCGTCGTAAACTTCTCTCTTTAATAACCGTTCAACCCTAGTCAATAAACCGTCTAAATCACCTAGTCCTAAGAGCCTAGATACAAAGCTTTTTGGATCATAAGGTTCCAGATCATCAACTTTTTCTCCGACACCTAAGAATAATATCTTTGCACCGGATGCGACTGAGGCTGATATAGCTCCACCACCTTTAGATGAACCATCCATTTTTGAAACTATAATGCCATCAATGTTAACTCTACTCTTTAATGCTAATGTATGGTCATATGCTTTTTGCCCCATATAGGCATCAATAACAAGGATAGTAAAATCGGGAGTCAAATATTTATATATATTTTCAAGCTCCTTAAGTAAAGACTCCTCATTTTTATGTCTACCGGCCGTATCTACTAGTATAACATCCCTATCCTTAAGTATATCCAAAATAGTTCTAATCTTTTCGTTAAGTGACGTACCTTCTATATTTATAAATTTGATTTTTTCTACATCGGCTTGGATCCTATTTACAAGTTGTTCCAACTGCTCAATTGCTGCAGGTCTATGAATATCAAGACTAAAAACACCCACTCTCAATCCATTTTCCGCAAAATATTTGGCCAGTTTAGCTACTGACGTTGTCTTACCCGACCCCTCCAACCCTATAAATAGAATAACAAAAGGTTTTTTTGCTATAATTATATCTCTCTTTTCTTCACCCAAAATTTTAACTAGCTCTTCATAGAGGATTTTTATAACTAAATCTTTTAATTGCACACCTCTACTTTGACTATATTCATTTAAAACCCTTTCTTTTATTCTTTTACTTATTTCGAAAACTACCTTTACATTTACATCGGCTGATAAAAGGATTCTCTGAAGTTCTTTTATTATTTCATCCAGGCTTTTCTTATCTATATAAGACTTTGACCTAATTTTGTCTATAAGTTCTTTGAATCTCTTGTCTAACATTCCGATCATTACAGGACACACCGTCTGTTGAATATATTTCACCCATATAGTATTTAGTTCCTATAATATTTACATCCACAAATATTTTAAAGTTCAATTATTAGGTTAGTACGATGAAGGAGAAAATCGCGTTATTAGTAGGGAGATTTCAACCATTTCATAAGGGACATTTACATGCGGTAATGTATATCTTGGAACGCCATAGCTACCTATATATCGGTGTTGGGAGCGCACTTGAATCCCATACAAAAAGGAATCCATTTACATTTTCAGAACGATTAGAAATGATCAGATTAGCTCTTGAAGAAGCGGGCATCTCTCGGGATCTATATTATATAATTCCTATTCCAGACTCAAAATATCACGGTACATGGGTTTCACTTGTAAAAATCTTGATCCCAAAATTTGACATAGTATATACAAATGATCCACTAACTAGAATTCTAATGTATGAAAGTGGGTACAATGTAGAACACATACCATATTTCCATAGAGAGATATATACTGGCGAGGAATTTAGAAATCGCGTTGTCACTAATAGAGAGTGGAGGGAAATTGTCCCTAATGCAGTATATAATTACATTATGAAGAATAAGCTATATACACGCATAATTCAACTCTGGAAAACTGATAAAGTCAGATAGCTTTTGAATTTGTTATGATAATTATATATTTTAAATAATCATGCTTAAACGCTTACTATTTTAAATTATATAAGACATTTAATGATTATGCATGGTTGGGTTATAAGTATCTGCTATGGTGATAGAAGATGGCACAAAAAAAGGGTAGAAGTAAGGTAAGGAAGAAAGCTTCAGAAAAGACTATGAAGCATAAAACTGAGAACAACCAAACAAAGAAACAGAAATTAATAGTGAAAGAGGGAGACTTTGTTCTAATTGATTATACAGGAGAAATTAAAGATAGTGGCGAGGTATTTGATACAACTGATGAAGAGGAGGCTAAAAAACATGGTATATTCAATGAACGGACGGCATATGGACCTATGTTAGTTATTGTGGGAGAAAGATGGGTTGTAGAGGGACTAGATAAATCCTTGATAAACAAAGAAGAAGGAGAAGAATACTCAATAGAGGTTCCACCAGAAGAGGGATTTGGAAGGAGGGATAGTAAGAAGATAGTTACAACAACAATAAGAAAATTAAGAAAATCAGGTTATGAGGGGGATTTGGCTCCTGGTGTAGTGATAAATGTCAATGGGACCCCTGCAATCGTAAGAGCAGTAGTAAGTGGCAGGGTTATGCTAGATTTTAACCCACCCTTAGCTGGAAAAACCCTAGTCTACAAAGTAAAGATAAGAAAGATAATCAAAGATAGAAGAGACAAAATAACATCATTGGTGGAAAAACATTTAAAACAGGATATGCAGGGGATATCAATTGAGGAAGGTAACAATTCGGTGAAAATAGATATGAAAGATAAATCAATAATTAAACCGGAACTTCATTTGCATAAGAAGGCAATCGCTGAGGAGCTTATGAAATATATAGAGGGAATAAATGAAGTTATATTTATTGAACATATAGTAAGTGAAGAGGTTAAGAAAGAGGGGAAGCCTCAACAAGAAGCAAATCAAGTCCAATAGGACAGTCTAACCGATCAATAACTCTGTTTATGGTTATATTAGACTTTAGTTTGTGCCCATTATACACACAGAATTTAATATATGGACATTGTTTTTCAGCACACTTAATTGGTGTATAAGATATAGGTACATTTAATACTAAATTTATTGATGGGATACTAAGTTTTATCGGAGCCTCTTCTACTTCGGCAAGCATTACATTTTTCTCAATTAATCTACAATAAACCTCACCCTTAGTTTTTAGTATTTTAGTTATTCTATAGTTAAATCCTATTTTTTTATCACCAAAACAGACTCTAAAATATCTACATTTTTCACAGACATCATTTTTTACTAATATAAATTCATCCCCTGGTTTAGTGTTTTCGGGATCTACCAGAAAAAAGATTTTCTTCTTAGAATAAATTTTAACCATAACTATATAACACCTGTATTTTTAGCCAAAGATTCTGCAAATTCTTTATTTATATTAAATTTATTGAGAATTGTATATCGTTCGGGTCTGACCTTTTTTGCATATATAATACCCTTTAAAATGTCTTCTTTTGACATCCGTAAATCTTTATATGTAACTGGACCGCCAACAATTCTTATAGCCTCTCTTATTCCTTCCCAATCTAGTTCATGTAAGTAAGCCATCATTATTGTTCCAATACCCACTTTTTCACCATGAAATGAATATTCGTCATTAACGTATAGATCCAATGCATGACTAAATAAATGCTCAGATCCGCTGCAGGGCCTACTACTCCCAGCTATTCCTGCAGCGACGCCGGTACTGATTAACGCTTCTATAAGTGTCCTAAGACTATCTGGGTCGCCTTCAGATATTCCACTAATTTTTTGTAAGACTAGTTTTGCTGACATAAGCGCTAGATTTGAGGCATACTCACCATAATATTCACCTGTCATTTCATGAGCTAATCTCCAATCTTTAACAGCTGTGAATTTGGCTAGTGAATCACCTACACCACTAGCAATAAGTCGCTTAGGAGACTTTGCAATTATATCCATATCTACAAGAACTAGAGATGGAGGGACCGCTTTCATTGAATATGCTTTTTTATATCCTTTTAAAGATGCAAATAGACTTGCAATACCATCATGCGAGGGAGATGTCGGAATACTAATAAATATTTTTCCATTTCTAAATGAAATTAATTTAGCTATGTCTATCGACTTTCCACCTCCAAAACCGATTATAATTTTTGGGTCTCCATCATGGAAGATATTAAATTCTATTCTTTTGAGTTCCTCCCAAGTCGGTTTATTTGCTATATAAATTTTATATTGAAATTCTTCAAGATTTGAAATAAGATTTGGTACTAAGGTTCTTGAAAGGGTTGGGCCTGTTATTATAGCTATTTGATTACTTTCTTCACCACTTAAATCTCCTATATAGTTACTTAGATATTTGAGTGTTCCATTACCTACCACCACTCTCTTCGGCAAATCCATTACATGTAAACTCATATTTAAGCCCCTTCTAGGCCAGTTTATTAAAAACATTATTTCAATATATACATTTAATCCATCCTATAATAAGAAGGTGTTGTAGATGAAAAATGAAAGAAATTTGACTGCAATTATAAATTCAGTTTTAAGAGGAGAAATAAATTGGAGGGAGATAAAAGATGTATTCATAAAGACAGAGAACTTGGAGACAGACAACAATTATGTAACTATAGTTGTCACTGAGGAGCCGGATAAAGACATTCAAGAGAGCATCTACATAAAAGGATTTACCATTCAAAAAAATGATATAATTAAGGTAGATAAAGATACATACTTAAAATTGAAGAATACAAATATTGTTAGAGAGGTGAATAAAATCAGATGATAGCTCCAAAAGAAATCCGAACTTACTGTCCAAAATGTAGAAAACACACTATTCACAGAGTCTCCCTCTATAAAAAAGGTAAAGACAGTCCATTCAGGTGGGGGGTTATAAAGCATGAATGGGAGAAGAAAGGTTATGGTGGACAAAAATGGCCTATGTTAAAAAGGAAAGCTAAGACAACTAAAAAGGCTGTATTAAAACTTACATGTAATGAATGTGGATATATCTTACATAAAGATGGGATTAGAATAAGAAAACTTGAGATTGCTAGGTGACCTCG
>DQVL01000035.1 GCA_015661745.1 Thermoprotei archaeon
CCATACCCATCTCAAGAGCCTCATACGCATTATACATATCCCCTGTATAGATCACCTCCTTTGCCTTTGATAGACCTATAAGTCTGGCTAGCCTCTGGGTACCGGCTGCACCGGGTATGATACCCAGGTTTATCTCCGGCTGTCCAACCATAGCCAATTCACTCGCAATTCTAAAGTCTCCCGATAGAGCCAGCTCCATACCACCACCCAATGCAAATCCATTCAACATTATGATGACCGGTTTAGTGAAATACTCTATTTTATTAGTGAGTTCCTGGAATCGTCGGGAGAGGATGACTGATTTAAATGGTGTAACACCTACGAAGGCGTTTACATCGGCCCCTGCACTGAATGCCCTACCCATACCCGTTAGAATTACCACCCTAATATTATTATCATCCTCTATCTTATCTAGTGCACTGGATAATTCACTTAATAGCTTTGGAGATAAAGCATTTAACTTATCAGGTCTATTAAGGATTATCCATGCAATCGGCTTCTCATATCTAATTATAATGTTTTCAAGTATCTCCTCCTCAAACTCTGGATATCTATAGAAGCCCTCACCAGATTTAACCCCCAACCTACCCTTATCGATTAGATCCTTTAATAATGGATTTGGATTAAATTCATCTAAACCTGATTCTCTAGCCATCTCCTCCAACGCCTTAACTATTTCATCGACACCATATTCATCTGCATATCTAAGTATACCCTTTGGATATCCAAGTCCAAGCATCGTAGCCTTATCAATATCATATCTACTTGCTATCCCCTCTGAAATTAGATATGCAGCCTCGTTAACAGCCCCAGCAATTAGATATGTAGGCTTCAAATCCTCCCCAGCATCCTTAGGTATCTCAGGCTTTACATATTTACCTGGGGATGGATATTCATAGAAGCCTCTACCACTCTTAACCCCATATTCACCCTTCTCAAACTTCTCCTTAAATAATGGACATTCATATATCTTAGTCCCACGCTCAGCCATCGCAGATGCTACATAGTAGAAGACATCTATACCGCTATAGTCGGCCAATTCAAATATACCCATTGGAAACTTGAGTCTATATCTTGCCACTGCATCGACAGCCTCTATAGATGCATTCCCAGACTCGACTAGCCAGCAAGCACTACTCATAAGCCTGAGGAGGAGCCTATTAACTATAAAGCCCGGTATATCCTTAGAGACTGTTACAGCCTGTTTACCAAACTTCTTAGCCAACTCTACTGTAGCCCTCATCGTCAAGGGGCTTGTATCCCTACCCCTTATAACCTCAACCAACGGCATTAGAGGGGGTGGATTGAAGAAGTGCATACCAACAACCTTATCAGGCCTCTCAGTTGCTGATGCGATCTCGGTTATAGGTAGGCTAGATGTATTTGTGGCTAGGATTGTATGGGAGGGAGTCAATTCATCTAACCTTCTAAAGACATCCTTCTTCAAATCAATCTTTTCTGGGACAGCCTCAATAACAAAGTCTGCATCTCTAACCACCTCATTAAAATCTAGTGAAGTCTTTATCCTAGACATTATAGTATCTACATCCTCCCTAACCATCCTCTTACTATATAGTTTCTCTAGGCTCCATCGAATCTTCTCCATAGCGTTATCTAGGAACTCCTGCTTAATATCATATACATATACTTCATATCCACTATAGGCAGCAACCTCAGCTATTCCATGACCCATTGTACCAGCTCCAATAACGGCTATCTTACGTATTACATCGGATAGACCCATATATATCACCTCCTTACATACTCAGGATATCTATACCGAGGCTCTTCTTAAGCAATTGTCTAATGGTGGTCAACCTCTGAATATCATTTGTACCCTCATATATAGTAGTTATGATCGAGTCCCTAAGGAAATGCTCTACACCAGTCTCCCTATCTACACCGACACCTCCATGTATTTTAATAGCATATGTAGATACCTTCTCAGCCACCTCAGTAGCATATGTCTTAGCCATTGAAGCAGCAAATATATATTCCTCCCTACCTTTATCAGCTAATGTAGCAGCCCAATATGTAAGGAGTCTAGCGGTTTGGAGCATCGTCAACATATCAGCCAGTTTAAAGCTTACAGCCTGGAAAGCCATTATCTGCCTCCCAAATGCAGTCCTCTGGAGGCTATAGTTAAAAGCCTTCTCAAAAGCTCCTTGTGCAATACCAACTGCCTGAGCAGCTATACCGACTCGACTATGGTCATATGTCTGGACAAGAAGTTTAAAGCCTTCATTCTCAGGGGGGATAAGGTTTTCAGCTGGAACCTCAACATTATCAAATATGACTTCACTAGGGTGTTCACCATCTAAACCCATAACATCAAAACTACTCCCAACCTCGACACCCGGCCAGTCACGCTCAACTATAAATAGTGATATCCCCCACCAACGCCTCCTCTTCTCCTCAGGAGGTGGGTTAGTCCTTGCAGAGACCACAAAATAATCTGCTTTATCCGCCCCAGTTATGAAGATCTTCCTCCCATTAATAATATATTTATCGCCCTCCCTCCTAGCCGTAGCCTGTATACCCGATATATCACTACCGGCTGCAGGCTCTGTACTTGCATGGGCAGCGAATTTCTCACCCCTAGCCACTGGAGGTATATACTTCTTCTTCTGCTCCTCAGTACCGAATGCTAAAACTGGATATGTAAATAATCCATTGACTAGTAGGCCAACCCCGAATGAGGGTAGGACACGGGAGATCTCCTCCATCAATATAACTAGGTACATGGCTCCACCCCCCTGACCATCATACTCCTCCGGTATCCCTATACCGGTGAAGCCCATCTCAATAGCTTTTTGATATAGCTCCCTGGGAATCTCACCCTCCTTAAAAACCTTTATAGCTATTGGTTCAACCTCCTTCTCTACAAACTCCCTAACACTAGATCTGAACAGCTCCATCTCATCATCCAACTCTATAACATAATCCTTAATACTGGTGAATGGAAATACCATTACAAATCCCTCAACCAATTAATATAGGTAAAGACTTTAAAATGGAGAATAAAAATTGTTTAGATAATGTATCCCCATCTAGTCTAGTGGTACCCATTCATAGGTTATATAGCCTTCAGGCTCCCTCCTAACAATCTCAAGCCTCATTCTACCCCCTATCTTAAGGCTACCGGGATCATCAGCCCTTATCCATGCAGTAATATTTATACCTTCTGGAAGCCTTACAATACCGACTATATAGTCTCTATAATGGGCGAAGCTATAGGGTTTAACGTTGATCTGTGTATAAGTCACTAATACACCTTCTCTAGACAATTCTATCCATTCCATATTGGAATTTCTACATCTTGGACAGTCCTTCTGAGGCGGAAAATATATTTCGCCACATACCCCACACTTTGTAGTTACGAATTTATCGTCCAACAACTTATCAAAGAATTCTTTTATACCCTCTACACTAATTATAAATCTAGTTGTTATCCATCTCTGGTCATACCATTGGAGACTACCAGTCTTCATATCGGGGAATGTAGGTATCCCAACACTATCCTTCATATTCTCGACAAAAGATTCAAACTCCCTCATCTGCTCATCAAACATATCTTTCTGGGTCTTCTCCTCCCTACTCATATATATCACCCTCCTAAGGCTTAGACAGGGATAATATAGTTACATATGCATAGTGACCAGTCCCCCCAACATTATGGGCTATCGCCCTACCATTCTTGATATCGGCTTGCCTCCCCTTCTCAACCCTCTGGAGAAGCTGGTTAGTCAACTCAGCCACCATACCTACACCCGTTGCACCAATTGGATGCCCCTTAGCCTTCAATCCACCGCTGAGATTAACCGGGATCTTACCACCAATGTATGTCTCTCCATCCCGGATCAACTCTATACCTCTACCCGCCTCCACAAACCTAAGATCCTCATATGCGAGGACCTCAGCTATCGTGAAGCAGTCATGGACCTCAGCTACATCAAAATATTTATACATGTTATACCCATTCTCGAGGCCGGCTCTTTTATAGGCTATCTCAGCAGCTTCTCTAGCAGCCCTTAGATAGGTGAAGTCATCCCTCTTACTTAGATTGGCTGTATCTGATGCCTCACCTATAGCCTCTATCCATACAGGTGAATCGGTAATCTTCTCTGCCATATCTTCACTGGCTAGAATGACTGCTGAGGAACCATCTGTTATGGGGCTACAGTCATAGAGCTTAAGGGGCCATGCTATATATCTTGAGGAGAGACATTTTTCTATGGATACCTCCTTCTGGAAATGTGCCTTTGGATTCCTAGCCCCATAAAAATGGTTCTTCACAGCAACCCTACATAGATCCTCCTCATCCGCACCATATCTATCCATGTATGAAGTGGCATATAATGCGTAGTATCCTGGGAAGGTCAATCCAAAATTGTGGAACTCCCAGAAATAGTTTCCTGCTCGGCCGATAAACTCTACGACTATTGGGGTGGGAGACTCATTCATCTTCTCCAATCCAATAGCCATAGCGATATCTACAGAGCCTGAGGATACCATGTCATACGCCATCTTAACAGCTGCACTCCCAGATGCACATGCAGCCTCCACCCTAGCAGTACCTTTAGGCGTCAACCCTGAATATTCCCCTACAACTACAGCGGGGAGATACTCGCTACTCCACCCACCTACACTACTAACTATATAATATTCTATGTCTTTCTGATCAAGACCAGAGTCATCAAGAGCCTGCCTAATAGACTCCCATGCCAACTCACCAATATTTACATCACTCCTCAAGCCATATCTACTATGTCCAACCCCTACTATAGCGACTTTACGACCCACTTAAAACACCATTATAATGATATATCCATAGACCAAAAATATAATGAGATATACATTATATAGCCTTAGAATTGATGTTATAATCTCGAATAGTCCATCTTGGAAATTTAAAGTCTTAATATCCCATATATTCTATAGCGTATCAATAGATCATTAACTTTATAGGAACCCCTGAATATTATATAGGTGGTGATATCCAATGTCTCTTGAAGAGGCTAAG
>DQVL01000149.1 GCA_015661745.1 Thermoprotei archaeon
GAATATATAAATGGAATATATATAGCACATTATTAATATCCATTCCACCACTCTATACCTAATGTAAGTATATTTAAAATAATTCATATGTGGAAATAAAATAGCTGGAGGTGTCCCGATATACCATATGATATACCTGGGCCAAAGTCCCGAGAATATCTCGAAAGGGTTAAAAGGGTTACACCAGGTGGTCTAAACCCTAGATATTTAGACATTATGAATACTATGGCTTCATTTATAGTTGATGGTGCCGACCTATATCATATCTACGATGTAGATGGATATAAATATATAGACTTTACAAGTGGATGGGCATCCAATAATGTAGGTAATATACATCCTGAAGTATTGGATGCATCGATAGAGGCCCTCAAAAAATATGGGTTTGTATATAATCATCCATTAGCTATAGAATTATCTGAGAGACTAGTTGAGATAACACCTGAGAAACTTACTAGGGTATCTATGGAGGTTTCTGGGACAGAGGCTGCAGAAGCAGCTGTATCATATGCATTAACAGCTAAGAAGAGACCCAATATAATAAGTTTTTATGGTTCATATCATGGAGATAGTATTGGAGCAAGGCTGATAGGAGCACATGAAGCCGGGAGAAAAAAGTATTTCGAGGCTTTAGAAGGTGGAGGCGTTATATATATTCCATATCCCAGAAGCTATAAACTTCCACCTGGTATGACCCAAGATGAATTCGCCAAGTATATACTTTGGTATCTAGATGATTTAATATTAGAGTATCATGCTGAGCCGGAGAGGATAGCAGCAATATTATATGAACCTATGCTCGCTGAAGGAGGAAATTATATACCACCAAAATTTTTCCCTAAAAAGCTAGGTGAGTTAGCCAAGAAATATGGATGGCTAATAATAGCTGATGAGGTATTGACCGGCTTCGGTAGAACAGGGAAGTTCTGGGCGATTGAACATTATGATATTGATATAGATATTCTAGTGACAGCTAAAGGATTGACAGGGGGTTTAATACCTATAGGTGCCGTAGTTATGAGTGATGAAGTTGCAGGATTCGAGAAGGCATACTCAGGGAGTACATTCGCTGGTAACCCGGCTGGATGCGCTGCAGCCCTCAAAACAATTGAGATTATATATAGGGATAACCTACTCGAAAATGTAGAGAGGTATGGTATGGAAGCCCTTAAAATAATGAGGGAATGGGTAGATAAATACAGTTTTATAGTTGAGAGTAGAGGGGTGGGATATTTCCTTGCTACATCTATAGAGACTGGAAAAGGAGATGAGGCAGATATAGAGATAGCGAAGAGGATATTTATAGAGGCTAAGAAACATGGTGTATGGGTTATATGGGATGACGAGCCACATATAAGGATATACCCACCACTTAATATGCCTCTAGATATACTTATTGATGGTTTGGAAAAACTTGAGAAGGCAATCTCAGTTATTGAGAGAGAGTATAAAGAAGGATTGATAAAACTTCCTGAGAAGAGACAGACTATAGAATTCTTTGATTTTTAACCCCTTACCCCTACTTTTTTAACATACTGGATCTTCCTACATGTAGAGCATATATCGGATAAAGAGGGGCCACCACATAACCTGCAAATCCTGACTTCACCATGATCTTCATTATATACTTTATCGAGTAGAGGGATGAACTTTTTAGTAAAACTACTAAATAACTGGAATTTGACCATAGGTTCCCTCTCACTCCATATACGGAGGATCTCCTTTCTACGGATACTCCTAGCATCATCTCCAAATGGACAGTTCAGGCTTTTAATAGGTATTCTATTAAATGAGACATATAGGAGTACCTCATATTCAGGTGTATTGATCAAAGGTTTAACCTTCCAATAATTGTTTGGGGGTAATGGTGGTAGAACCGGCCTCAACCTATATATTGATTCATAATCGCCGGATATGAAGCTTGAGAGCATAACCTCTAACGTATCATCGAGGTTATGACCAGTTGCTAGAATATCTACACCCAACATCCTTGATGCCTTAGCTAGGGCCCATCGCCTGATAAAGCCGCATGTACTACATATCTTCCTTCCATATCTAGTTGCTTTAATATCGGGAATTGTAACACCTAATTCATCTTCATACCTAAATACATGGAATTCGACGTCTAAAGATTCAGCTAGTTCCCTAGCTTTTACATAACTATCCTCACTATATTCATATATTCCATGATGGAGATGGATAGCTATATATTTCTTATCTGGATAAAGCTTCTTCAAGACAGTCAATAAAGCAGCGCTATCCTTCCCCCCAGATAAACCCACTGCTACATAATCTCCTCTAGATAACATCCTATATTTATCTATCGTCTTCTTTACTCTACCTTCAAAAAATTTGTTGAAACATTCTATACATAGGTACTGTCTAATATAATCTATATATATTTCCCCATCTGCCGATCCACATCTACTACACTTTATAGGCATCTCAAATAGATATAGATATAGGGTTTAAATATCTTGTTTAGGCATATCATGTATCGATTGGTTTAATCCCGATTCTAAACTTATCACCAGATATATCCCAATCCCTCAAATAAAAAGTATCTTCCAATTCAATATCTACACCTACTTCAAAAACCTTAGCCCTAGTTTCATTCACTATATAACTCTTCATAGACTCAATGTATGAGAGTGTCTTCTCATCAGGCACCGATACAAATACCTCTATATAAGCATCAATAGGTAGATCTAGCTCCTTCCTCATAAATTGGATCCTACGTACAACATCCCTTGCAAGGCCCTCTGCAACCTCCTCCTCAGATATCGTTTTATCAAGTATTAAATATCCATATTGAAACTCTCTAACAACATAATTATCTTTAGGTTTATCGACGATGTCAACCATA
>DQVL01000096.1 GCA_015661745.1 Thermoprotei archaeon
AGGAGGATTGCTGAAGCTATAACCTCCTCCAATGTAAAAGTTAATATACTCATAATTATCTATATCGTCAAATCTAACAAATAATACATGCCTAATCCTTACCAAGATCTTTATATGAGATCCTTAAATTATTCTCATAGTCAAAAGATATTTTTAGCATCAATCTTCTAACAATATTCTTTCTAGTATTAAATTCACTGCCACATACACCGCATTCAATATCTGACTCCATATCCAGTATATACCATGATGCATCAACATATAACTTTCCACATCTTGGGCATCTAATTAGGGATACATCTAGATATGCCTCTTCACTCATACCATATTATATATTTGCCTCTCCAATCCATAATATAAGATTATTTAGTAATCCAAGGTCATCTAGATATCTACATGTCCTACATATCTCCTGGGAAGTCGGTTCACCACATACTTTACATGTATTAATTTTGGGTGGTTCCCTATATCCAAATCTCTCTAATGTTATGAGTAGACTCTTTAATATCTTATATTTGAAGCCGGGAGCCTCTTCCTCAAGCTGGTTTATATAGTTTCTAATATCATTTCTAAATGCCTGAGGTGCATATGGGCATTCAATGAATCTTGGATATAGATTCTTCAGCATAGAATATAGTGTAGTCTCCATCTCAAGCATCTCATAGAATGGTTTAACCCTATGAATAAAATTTTTGTGTGTGGCACTTTCCGTTCTTGGTCTTAGATGGAGTATCCTCCCGATGCTATTCACAAAGATATTAAGTAGGTATGTCTGTATAATATCATCTAAGTTATGTGCTGTAGCTAAGACATCACCGTCTAAGATCCTGGCACCGATATTAAGTAGATATCTCCTAAATACTCCACAGTAGGAACATGCATATGTGGGTAGACCCTTCTCATTCGATATCTCCAGTATTTCATCGAGGGTTTTCCCGAATATGTCCTTATATGAAATTATTTTGTAGTTCGCCTTTAATTCCTTATTGGCCTCCATAAAATCTTTTATTGTTATATCTCTATATCCTTTGATACCTTCATCTATTAATAATGCGGTTACATCTATACCTAATTCATTTCTATATTTCTGTAGGATATACAGTAGGGAGAGAGAGTCTTTACCTCCCGATACTGCTACGACCACGTGTTCCCCAGGTCTAAGTAAATTATATTTATATATTGTATCCAATGTCTTCCTCTCAAAATACTCGATAAAATGTTCTTTACAATATCTTTTATCTAAATAGTTGTAGACTATCTCTCCACCACAATATATACATCTATCCATATTATCCACCGGAGACCACTGGAACAAGTCTTAAACTTACTTCTTCATCGACTATATAATCCCATGTAACTATACGTCCATTAACTACAGGGATATATTCATTCTTTCTAATACCTAGTTTCTCCGCTATCTTCTTCAATGACAAGCCTTTATCAACCTCGATTGAGACTCTCTCCCTACCTAGTATCTCCACCTCTATCTTCATCAATCATCTAATAATAATGTGTATCCACGGATTATTCAAAAATGTGTAATGTAAATATCGATTTTCAAATGTAGAGTATATGTTTACATATTCTATAGGGGATTCTATGTGTTTAGGGGGTGTTGAATCATCAGCATATCAAATACGGTAGAGATAGGTGACCTTAAGATATCCCAGATAGGTTTGGGGGCTTGGCAAGCCGGATTTAGAAGCTGGGGGAAAGGATATTCTAAAGAGGATGTTATATCTGCATATCGATATGCATTTGAACATGGAATTAACTTTATAGATACAGCTGAAATATATGGGAATGGTCTTTCAGAGGAGATCGTCGGTGAAGCTATTAGGGGATATGATGTGGTTATAGCAACGAAAGTAGCTGGTTTCAATATATCTGAATACAGGATTTTAAAGAGTGCCGATATGAGTAGGCGTAGACTGGGGGTCGATACCATAGATCTATATCAACTCCATTGGCCCCCATCGATATATACCTCTATATGTAGAGTTATGAAGAGTCTTGAGAAGTTGATTGATAAGGGTATTGTCAGGCATATAGGTATAAGTAACTTCTATGGTGATATACTGGAGAAGGCTGTAGAATGTATGTCAAGATATGAAGTTGTCTCTAACCAGGTTCAATATAGCCTTGTCTATAGAGTTATAGAGAGGTATGGAATGGATTTTATGGAGAGAGAGGGTATAGCCTTGATAGCATATAGCCCTCTAGGGAAAGGTGTATTGGCTGGGAAACGGGTTGCAGATAATAGGGCTAGGAAATTAGATGGAGTATTTAGAAGAGCCTCTAAAGATGATGATCTATTAAATAATTTGAAGAGGTTATCCGAGAAATATGGTGTCTCAATGGCTTCAGTGGCTTTGAGATGGATTGTTGAGAAGGGTGGAATCCCAATCCCGGGTGTAAAGAAGAAGGGGCATGTCAATGCAGTTATAGATGCCCTTGAGATTAGATTGGGTAGGGAGGATATCAACCTACTTGATAATTTGTCGATGAAATATAGGGATTATCCAGTATCAGCTATAGTTCCCCGTCTGGTACCGGGCTTTATAGTTAAGGTATTGACCTCATTAACTGGAGGTGTATAGATGTGAAGTATCTTGTAGATTATACAGTTTTTGCAAGGGTATTGACGGGATGGGAGGGATATATGGATGCATTTAAATGGGTTAACATGAATGTAGGTGATATAGCTACGTTAGACACTATCTATATCGATACAATAGAATATTCTTATAGTATTTTACATGAGGAGATAACTGATTTTAAGGAGGTATTCACTAGGTTATCTAATGTCCTTAGAAGCCTTATCGACTCTACAGTATCTGAGATAATAGGATATAGTGGATATGTTGAGGAGGCTATGCAGGTATCGGGTGAATTAGATATTAACCCCCGTATAGCCTTGTATCTAGTTGCCGCTAGGAACCGTGGGTTAAAACATGTTACAATGGATGAGTCGATCTCAAAACTTGAAGATGTGCTATATATAGAGGTGTCAGATATTTAGATGCCCATTATAAAACTCTATAGTGGTAAGCTCTATAAAATCAAGGTTATCGAGAGACTAAATAGATTCGTCGTTAAGGTAGAGTTAGAAGGTAAAACTGTGTTGTGTCACAATACAAATACTGGTAGGCTCCATGAATATCTCTCTCCAGGTATGGATGGATTAGCAGTATCTATAGATGGTGGAAGGCTTAGATATAGGTTGATAGGGATATTTGATAAGTATGGCTATGCCTTAATAGATACATATTCACAGGTTAAAGTCTTTGAGAAGCTGGTCGATATGGATTTGATTCCATGGTTGAATGGATATAGAATATTATCGAGGCATCCCAAGATCTTAAATAGTAAATTGGATTATCTATTGGGTTCCGGTGATGAAGAATTATATGTAGAGGTTAAGAGCGCCGTCCTAAGGAATGGTAATGCAGCGTCATATCCAGACTGCCCAACTGAGAGAGGTCAACGACATATAAAAGATATTATAGAGCTTTTTAGAAATGGATATAATGTAATGATAATCTTCATAGCTGCACTTCCAAGAGTTGAATGCTTCACCCCATATAGGGAGGGAGACCCCATCGTATATGATTTGATATATGAGGCTAGAGGCCTTGGTATACCGATTAAGTCGATAGCCCTATATCTAAATAGCGATGGAAATGTCGATGTATATAACGTGGATCTACCATTTTGTGATAGTGTTGGGTGATGCCCCAGTCCAGAAACCAAAAGTAGAGTAGAGTCATTATTCAACTTTGACAAATCCTATCCAATGGTATTAATCAATGACTCCAGCGTCTTTCCAATCTCATCCGTTAATCTATAGATAGGTTTATAACCGAGTCTAAATACTGTATAGGGTTTAGGCGGTCTACCTGGATATAGAAAGTTTCTTATAAATCCTAGTCTACCAGTATATGGGAGGATCTTCCATATCCAATCTGGTTTCCTAAGCCTAAGTCTAACCGGGTTATCTATACCTAGTCTCTCGGTAAAAACCATCGTTATAAATCCGATATCCTCCTGATATATCGTAAAATCTATTGGGTCATTAAGCCAGATATCTTTATCCTCTAAATATTTTATGAAGTGGTATAACTCAGCTATAGGCGTATATCCAGTATAGATACCAGTTTCTAATGTAATACCCATCTTAGATATCATATACAACTGTATCCATTCTGGATGGGGTGGATATAAACCTACTAATAGACCCGGCCTCAAAATCACTACATTATTTCCATCTTGAGCCAATCTCTTAAGTAGTCCCTCTCCATATACTTTACTCTCAACATATGAACTTAATACGTACCCCGTGTTATAGGCCGATATATGTATATATCTACCTCTAAATCCAGATCTATTAAAAATTCTATTGGCTATCCTATGGGAGAGCTCTCCATGTACATATCTCATATAATATTTGGATCCACTTACCACACCTGCAAGATAATATATATCGTTAGGTACGCCATATCTGTCAATCACGTTCAAAGCTAAGATCGGAAGA
>DQVL01000082.1 GCA_015661745.1 Thermoprotei archaeon
ATTCAACTATTCAATCAAATATAGTTCAATAATAATACTCCCTATAACCCTGTTTATATCCATAATGTCTGAAGAAGTCATATACCTGTTTTACGGTGCAGGATTTAGGTCTGCCCCTATCTACCTAGTTCTGGCTGTGGCTCCATATCTATTTATTGGTGGGGGTATATGGATAATAAATAGTCTCTTAAATGGATTGGGGGAGACCAAGATAATCCTAAAGATGTATACGTTATCCCTGATAATATCGATACCACTATATCTAATATTGATGCAGAGAGTCGGTGTATTAGGTGTATTAGCATCCATGTTGATAGCCTCTATAGCGAGTCTTATATATGGATTATATTATATAGATAGAAACTATGATTTGAAAATAAGGATTTATGAGGTATCAAAGATATATCTAGTGGCTGGGATATCGGCATTAGCCATCTATATATTAAAGAATACCCTAGCTATTACAAGCCCCTACTTAGCCATATTAATTTATGGATCATCATATCTAGCAATATATACATTATTACTGCCTCTACTAGGTGGGTTGACAATAAATGATGTAGATCGGCTGGAGTCTACCTTTACGACTGTAGGATTCATCGGGTCACCAGTAATCTTGATATTAAGGATGTGGAGGAGGTTATGTGAGCTACTCCATGACTGAAGTCGGGAGCTTCACTACGTGTTATGGGCTGGCTCACCACAACCTCCTGACTGGAGCATATAGCCCCAGCCTCGTCAAAAATAAAATCGAAAATTAGAAATACAAACCTAACAGCGATTCATCCCATGGCTTAAACCATAAGCTTTCTCTCCGGAGGTTATGTAAAACTTAAGATATATTGAAGTTTATGATGTGAAGGAAATAGATAATAATTTATACCGCAAAAAATATAATATAGATAGATTTTAGATAATATGATAATAGAAAGTTATGTTATAAACTCTATGTATAAAAGTATATATCATATCCTTAGCCAATAAACTTTAACTAATATTTATAAATAATCACTTAATACAATTCTTAGTATGAGAAGTTTCAGTCTCCACCTTCTAAGCCTCATATATACTAGGGATGAAGAGGGACTAGCGAACTTCCTCGCCGACGTCAAAAATGTTAATAAGCTCCGTATTAGGGCACTGAGGCTTGGAGGGTGGAGGTATCTATCCCCTATTGAGAGGGGGATAATATATACGGTTGTAAGGTCTCTAACCAGGATTAGGAGTAGTCTATTACTAAATACTCTTGTGAAGATATTCATGAAGATACTCCCATATCTATTGACGAGGTTTGAACGTAAGTTTATGGAGAATCTAGATGCTCTTAAAGAGTCTCTAGATAGGGCTCTTGATGAGGTTAGGGATCTATATCTATATCGGCTAAGGAGTAACATTGATTATCTACTTACCCAGGCATGGAAATATACTGTGGCTGAGTATACAGGTGCTTGGATACAGTAGGTATAGCGAAGTCGAGAGGGATATAGGGGATATAGGGGGGCTAAACATAGTTGATTCTATGGATGTGGAAATCAGGGTTCAAATATAATATGGTCTATTATTATCAAGATAATATATAGTGTCTATCAGATAATGTGATGTTATATGAGGGTTAAAGGAGTAATTCTATGTGGTGGGGAGGGTAGGCGGCTTAGACCCCTAACCTACTATTTCCAGAAGACTATGATTCCAGTTGGGAGTAGGCAGAAGCCCCTACTAGAATATATAGTTAAATTATTTAGGTGGAGTAATATTAGGGATATCCTCCTACTGATTGGTTATAAGGGTATGCAGATCCTCAACTACTTTGAGGATGGGAGTAGATTTGGTGTTAATATAGAGTATCTTGAGGATCCAGTTGATGGGAGGGGGAGTGGCCATGCCCTTTATAATGCGTATGTGAAGGGGTTCTTCGATGATGTTGATGACCTACTAATATATTATGGAGATATAATATCGGATATAAGTCTAAACGATTTAGTTAATACCCATCACCACTATGATGCCGACGTTACATTAGCTATAGCCAGTGGATATCAAATCCCTGTCGGAGTTGCATATATGGATGGTGAGAGGGTTAGAAAGCTGGTTGAGAAGCCATGGCTCGATCTAAATGTAACTATAGGTGTATTAACTGTTAAGAGGGATACAATGGATATATTGGGTGGGTTGGCTAGGGATAGGGATGAACTGGATATAATGGGTGACTTCATACCAAAAGTTATAGATATGGGTTTAACTGTGGTTGGGTATAGACATGATGGCTTCTGGTATGATGTAGGGACTACGGAGAAGTATGAGAAGCTAGATAATGACGTGGTTGATAAGCTCTATCTGAAGATAGAACAGTAAATAGATTTTACCCATGAACCCTGTTGTAGTAATCGATATATCCATATAAATCTTGATGTGTTATGAGGATCGCCGTCGTTACCGAGACATTCTATCCATTTATGGGTGGCTCAGCCAGGAGATATCATGAGGTTCTTAAGAGGTTGGTAGATAGAGGTTATGAAGTCGATCTATATACTGTTAGGTTGAAGGAGGATTGGAAGGTATATGAGGTTATAGATGGGATCCATGTATATAGGACTGAGCATATATTAAAGAACTATATAACCAAAGATGGGTTTAGATCTATTAGAGACGTCTTTAGATATACCCTATGGGTCTTAAGAAAGTTGGGAGATAGAAAATATGATTTGATCGAGGCTAACCACTGCCCCATATTTCCACTTATATCTTCCCAGATAAAATCTCGATTCTATGGAGTCCCCCTAGTAGGTACTTTCCATGAGGTATGGTATCACAACTGGTATTGGTATGTCCCCCATAAAATATATGCGCCTATAGGGATCCTACTAGAGAAATTTTATGTATATCTCCCTGATAAGATTGTAGCCGTTAGTGAAATGGTTAGGGATAGATTGATCAATTATTTGAATGTCCCATCCGATAAGGTTGTGGTGATTGAGAATGGAGTTGACACCAATTCTTTTAATGTTATGGATAATGGTATTTATAACCATCGTGGAGTGATCTACATAGGTAGGCTTAACCCACATAAGAAGGTTGATTGGCTGTTGAAGGCGATTAAACTGGTTAGAAGGGCTATCCCCGATATTAGATTGGATATAGTGGGTGATGGACCATATAGAAAGTTTTATATGAGGGTGGCTGAAGAACTTGGTTTGGATGGTAATGTGGTTTTTCATGGGAAGGTTGACGATCATGATATGGTTGAACTGCTTAAAACTTCTAGGATATATGTATTGCCATCTATTAGGGAGGGACAGAGTATAACTACTTTAGAGGCGATGGCTGCTGGGGTTCCACAGATAGTTATTGAGATAGATGGTAATGGGGCGGTTGAACTTGTTAAAAGTAGTGGAAGTGGGTTGGTCGTGAAGCCTTCTATTAGGGAGTTAGCCACATCAATAATTAGGTTAATTAATGATGATAGTCTCTATAAAGTTCTGAGGAGTAATGGCTTAGAATATGTTAGGAGGCATACATGGGATAGAGTAGCTAATATGTATCATAATCTATATATGGAGTTGATCAGTAGATGAACTCTATATTTAGGGGTGGAAATATATATATTGTTCCACCAATTATCTATACGATCTCATTCGCCGTCATGGTTTTCACCGCCTTTATATCCGTCGGTGCTAACGATATTATATGGCTATTGAATTTAGACGGTATCTATATAGGTAGTGTCAGGTCGATAGATCTATTTACTATAGTCTATTGGTTCATGGCTTCTATCTTATTAGATAGGGCCTCATCCCTAATCATATCTAAATATATTGCATTTATGTCGTTACTGGCTCCCCTATATCTATTTAAGAAGGATATATCTGGTGATCGGGGCTTCATCATATCAAGCCTATTAATTATAGTATATCCATATCTATATTCTCTATTAACCATATCTAGATATGATGTTCTATTAGGTATAGTTTTAAATGCTCTCACTATCTACTATTTAAAAATCTATTTAGATGGAGACGTATCAAGCCTGAATATAATGTATATAGCGTTTCTATCTCTATTGGTTGGTTTAACGGATTATCTATCTGGGGTTATCACTTTTCTCACGATATTACTATACTATATATATTCTAGGATGGGGAATGGATTAATATCGGTCAAAGGTATATATGTCTTAGCCTCTCTCCCCGCATTATCAGGCTTTATATTTAGTGGGTATAGAGCAGTCTTAACCATTGACTTTAATGTTTTAACTCCTCCCTTCATTATCCTATTAGTCTTAGGTATTACAGGTCTATACATGATTTATCGGGATAAGGGAGTTATA
>DQVL01000069.1 GCA_015661745.1 Thermoprotei archaeon
ATATATATATATCGTCTCGACCAGGTGAATGGATTCAATATGCTGGCTCCGATATATCAAAGGGTGATCTAGTATATAGAAGTGGCACCTTATTAGGTCCTAGGGAGGTTGGTGTATTGGCTGGTTTAGGTATTGATAAAGTCCCTGTATATAGGAGGTTGAGGGTAGGTGTTATAAGTAGTGGTGATGAGGTTGTATCACCAGGTAGTAAACTCGGTTTTGGAGAGGTATATGATGTAAATAGTTATAGTATATCTACTTTATTGTTGGAGGATGGATGTGAAACTTATTTAATGGGTATAGCAAGGGATGATCCAGACTCTATATATAATATGTTGTCAGAGGGCTTCGCCAAATATGATGTGATTGTATTCTCTGGGGCGACCAGTGTAGGAGTTAAAGATCTCCTATATAATGTTCTAAGTAGTCTAGATGGTTTCAAGGCATTATTCTATGGATTAAAGATTAAACCTGGGAAGCCTACAATTGCCGCATTAGTTGGTAATAAGTTGTTTATAGGTCTACCTGGATTCCCAGTATCTGGGTTGATGGTATACCTATATATATTCTCAGATGTTATTAGGAGAGTTAATAGGTTACCCCCTAGAGAGATGCATGTATTAGAGGCTCGGTCGGGTAGATTCTTTGAGAGTGTATATGGCGTTGAACATCTATACCCAGTTTTTCTTAGGAGGAGGGGTGGAGACACTATATTCTATCCGATTAAGACTGATAGTGGGGCTATAGCCACATTAGGTCAAAGCGATGGCTTCATAGTTATCCCATCTGATACTACATATGTAGATAAGAATGAAAAATATAGGGTGAACCTCTTCAGCCTAAATACAAGAGTTTCAGATCTAGTTGTATATACAAGTCATTCAAGGACTGTTGATATCCTCCTCCAAAGATATATAGATGTTAATAGATATGTGCTTAAAAGGATTTTCACTGGATCCATCGGTGGCTTACTAGGGGTTAAAGAAGGGTATAACGACTTTAGCACTATACATTTGATGGATGAATATGGAGGGTATAACCTATCATTTATAGAGAAGTTTGAGGTGGATAACGCAGTATTATATTATGGATTCTGGAGAGAGATTGGTTTCGTAGTTGCTAAGGGGAATCCCCATGGGATACGTGAGATTAGAGATCTATTTGAGAAGGATATAAAATTCATTAATAGGGCTCCTGGATCAGGCATAAGGACATATTTAGATATAATGTTGAAAAGAATCGCCACTCAAATAGATGTTGATTATATGGAGCTATGTAATCGAATCACTGGTTATGATACATTGGCTAATACCCATTCAGCAGTTGTAACGGCTGTTGAACAGGGGGTATATGATGTGGGTATAGTGGCTAGGGAGGCTGTAGAGGGTTATAACGTCGATTTCATCCCACTTCATTGGGAGAGGGTTGACTATTTATTTAATAAATATAGTGTTGGGGAGGAACCAGTTAAGAAGTGGATCGAATATCTATCGTCTGAAGAGGCTATTAAATACCTTAGTATGTATAAAGGTATTAAGATCGATGAAAAATACTTCACTAGATTAATATAGATTATATATTAAGTTGAATATTTGGTGATTAATATCGTGAAGAAATCAAAGATTATACCAGTATTCCTCCTCATCGTGTTTGCCATAGCATTAATAGGTATCTTCATATCTAATATGGATAGTAGACCGGATCTACTCGATGATGAATTTCTAAGTCTAGTTACAAATAGTAAGGTTAGGCTTAAAGATATAATCGTTAAATACGAATTCGTCCTCGTAGTTTTTTTCCGTGCAGAGGGGTTAGAGGATTTTGACCGTTTAAATAATATGGTAAAATTCAATGATATGGATATAGGTGTTAATAAGAGGGTTGTTATGTTAGGTATTGATGGAGATTTTGATGAGTATCTCCAATTCCTGATTGATAATCCTAAGATCTTCCTATCCTTAACATGGCTCCATACAGATAATACAAACTATTTCAATTATATTGTAGTCCCCAATACCCTTAATATATACGTATTTTGGATGGAGGATGGTGAGGTAATGTATAAATATTTAGGGTCTGATCTAACGGAGAAGGAGATTAAAAAGGCTCTGGATGGACTGGGGTTCACCGAGTAATTATGGTTCCCACCCTACCCTTTATAGCATCACCAGCCTTATCAAGTGAGGTTATAACCGCTTCTCCACCTACATATTCAACATATTCTATAGCAGCTTCTATCTTAGGCTTTATACTCCCTTCTTCAAATTCATATTCACCCAATAAATTCCTCATATCATTTACATCGATCTCTTTAATTGGTGTCATATCTTGCTCGCCATAATTTAGATATACATACTCCACTCCAGTTAATATAACTAGTCTATCCACCTTAACCATCCTAGCCAATAAGGAACTAGCTTTATCTTTATCAATTACTGCATCGACGCCTTTGAATCCCCCACCCTCTTTGACAACGGGTATCCCGCCTCCACCACATGCTATAGTAGTCACTCCAGCCTCAAACAACTCTTTAATCACCGACTTCTCAACAATATCAATTGGTTCAGGACTTGGTACAACCCTCCTCCACCCATTCGCTGTCTTTATAAATTTCCAGTCACTATATCTATCTAACATCTCAACCATCTCATCAAATGTATATATTGGTCCAATCGGTTTCGAGGGATTCTCAAAGGCCGGGTCATCCTTATCCACAACGACATGTGTAACTATAGGTACAGCGATATGTTCCCCCCTTGATACATCATATATTGCAGATGCAAGTATATGACCTATAAATCCCTGGGTCTCACCAACAGCCGCATATAATGGATATGGCTTGATATCCTTTGCAGCTAAATATCTTAATAGTGTAACTCCTACCTGCATACCATTTCCATGGGTTATAATTAACTGGTCATCAGATGAAATACCATTTAATATCTTCTCCATAGCTTTATATGCATTTCTATATTGCATCTCATAGGTAGGGTCTTGATTGGGTTGGGAAAGTGCATTCCCCCCTAGAGCAACTAATATCTTCATGACAATTGAATAGTAAAGTATTGGGCAATATTTTAAGGTTTGGTATATCAATTTATATTATATACTCGTCTAGAGCCCAGCTAATATGTATAGTGTGATAAAGGCTGATGTAGGGACTAGAACGTTATCATCGATCCATTTATACTCGAAGTGTTCAGCTATACTAGCGACGAGAGCTACTAATATCCCTATCCATCCAAGATAATATATTGCTATTGGAGCAGATACTAGATACATAGCTATATTACCTATCCAATGTTTCGTCCTCCTCTTAAACAAATAGTTTCTAATTAACCCTGTAGCTGCATCACCGAATGCCATGAATGATATCAATACTACAGCATATGTCATATCCCCCCATACATAGTAGGAAATAGGGAATAATGCCCCCCATACCAGACAGAAATTTACGTCATACATATTGTCAGGGACTTGGAACCATTCATATATTTTACCCCTTAGATAGGGTATCAACACAGATATAGCTAATAAGACACCTAGTATGAATGGGATTAGAGGGCCACTATATATGTATGGGACGAGTAGAGCGACA
>DQVL01000162.1 GCA_015661745.1 Thermoprotei archaeon
AACACCCTTTACCACTTTACTTGGCTTATACATAAACTCTTTAGCATGTAAATATAGAACCCTCATAACAACAATTTGATACTGATTAAAATCTAATATCTTTATATAAATATCCATATTCTATGAGAGTAATATTTATGGATATTCCCACTAAACCAATGTCATTAAAATGGTTCTCTCTATTTAGCCCCCCCATACTTTGGCCGTTATATGGTATATCATTATATGAGATTTTGTCTATGGAGGGTATAGATACATCGTTGTTTACAAATAACAAAATAGTTGGATCCATATGGAGAAAGCGATTTGGAGTTAAGACTGTAGATCGTTATTCAAAGGAGTCATTAATAATGAACTATAGATTATATGGATATCCAGAGACAATTATTGAGGCCCTAAATAGACTGTCTAGCTTAGACAGTAAGGAGGATCTCCTGATTACTATTAACGGATACAATGCCTTCATCTACACCACATCAGGTTTTGACATCCATTATCTTAACAAGTCTCAAAATAAAATCAAGAAAATGAATATAGATATTCCAGGGTTATATATATATGATAATCCTTGGGATTTATTAAAGACTTATTTAAATCTAGATCTAAAAAGGATTTTGAAATTTATACTTAGTCGTCTATCATTTGAGGAGGTATATGATGGTCTTTATGTAAAGGGGAATGTAGATATTAACGATAGATATACATATATAGATTCTAGTGGTGGTTGGATTCTTTTATTTGATGATGTAAATTTAGAAGGATTTAACTTTTTGAAGGGTCCACTAGTAGTAGGTGGTAAAACTTTGCTTTCCAATTCTAAAATACATAATTCAATAATTGGCCCAGTATGTAAAATAGGATCAGAGGTAAGTGACTCTATATTACTGGGGTATTCCAACTCAGCCCACTTTGGGTATATCGGGCATTCACTGATTGGATATTGGGTGAATATTGGAGCAGGAACAGTTTTTAGTGACCTTAAAAATACATATGGACCGATGAAGTTCTGGTTTATGGGTAATAGGTATGATCTAGGCGTAATAAAATTTGGAAGTATCGTTGGAGATTATGCCAAAACAAGTATAAATACATCAATATATGGTGGAAGATTTATAGGCTTATCATCTCATGTATCGGGATTAGTCAGTAAAAGTATTCCACCCTTCAAAATCTTTGATGGATGGCACGATAAAGAAGAGAATATGCATGTAGATAAAGCTATTGAGATAGCGAGGAGAATGTATGTTAGAAGGGGTGTTAATTTTATTAATGATGAGGAAAAACTATTTAGAGAGGTATTTAAAGAGTTGAAAGATGAAACTGCCTAACCTTCTTCCCACTTTCTCCTCTTCTCAATATATTCTTTAATTGAATATCTCTTTTTAGCTGGGTTTCCATAGTAAACCATTCCAGGATGTATATTACTTGTTACTACTGAGCCCATTCCAATTACAGCTTCCTCTCCTATTTCAATGCCTGGTGCAATAACTGCACCAGCACCTATTACAGCACCTCTCTTAACTATTGTTCCAACTAGTTTTTTAGACGGTGGATATGGATCATTGGTAAATATGACTCCCGGTCCTATAAATACGTTATCTTCTATGACGGTATATGGGGGTATATATACCATACCTTCTATCATACAGTTACTACCAATTTTAACGTTATAATCTATATGGACTAGTGAACCTATTTTAGTATTATCCCCGATGATTGTATTATCCCCTATATATGTGAAATGCCATATCTTTACATTCCTTCCGATTTTAACGTTCTTGCCTATATAGTTAACAATATTCATTTACATGGAACAATGTATTATATCATAAATATAAAATTTAAATTAGGCATGGAAATGTATAATAAATGTCTGATAGCCCCGTGGTGTAGCGGCCAAGCATGCCGACCCCCATATATTGTGGGGGGTGTAGGGCTTTGGATCCCTCCCGAATAAGGGGAGGTAGAGGATCCCCGGTGACCCCGGTTCGAATCCGGGCGGGGCTACCATAATATCATCATATTCTCTTCCTTATTTTAGCTGCATATATCTCAAATTTGGTTATAAGTTCTCTCCTCATATCCTTATACTGATCTAATGTTATTGCTCTTCTTCTCCTACTATCTTCAAGTTTATTAATCTCTTCATATGCCTTCTCAATTTCTTTGATCTCTTCTAATATCTCCTTAAGTAACTTATTCTCTTCCGCTAGTTTATCAATAATTCCTCTACTTTTCGATAAACTCTTCTTTAAAGTCTTAATACTTCTTTGTATTCTAGTTTTTTCCTTCACATATTCTCTGTCTTTTATCAATCCCTCTAAATGTCTCCTCTCTAAATCGATTACTTGAGCCATAAGCTCCATCTGTTTTACGAAACTTTCTAGATACTTCCTAGCCTCCGTTGGAAGTTCTTCTTGAAGGATCTTGTTAGCTCCCTTATATATGAGGAATCCTACTACAATGGTAAATATCATAAACAATATATATGATACCCCGGTTTGTGTAAGGAGTGACTGTATATCCAGATTTAATATTCCCTTTATTTTTATAGCTTCACTATTCTTCGTATAATAATTAATCTCAAATCTCATGTTGTCCCAGTTTTGAATCACTATAAACTTTTCTACTGGAATGTCGGTGGGTGGTGGAAGATCTATATCTACATTTAACTGTGGAAATAGTGATTCTGTAAATGTAACGTTATCCTCAATATAAAATTTTATATTAAACGTTATTTTGTCCCCTGGTCTTAGATCATATGGAAGCATTATCTTGTATACTCTACCAGTAAAGTCATACTCAACGGGAATTCCTAATTCGGTCTGAACCTCTGTTATCTTATATAGGTCGATAAACTGTATCTCGGTATCTTTAGACCATGTAATTAAATCATTATTTTTAAGTGTTATATTCATCTCACCTAGGATTTTACCTTCAAAACTTGGATATAATACCATGTTTACCCATGTATCTGCAAGGATAAGGCTTGTTTTAGACGCTGGTTCACGGGTAAGTGGAATCTCCTCCACCAGTGACCTATTCAATATTCTAATCGTTGTCTCACTTACTAAACGGGAGATCTCAAATTGTGAAGGTATGACTCCCTCTGGAGAAACCCTTATTTGAGAATATCCAACAGGTAGTTCCTCGGTAACAGCTGAGACGTCTAAAGGAGGTCTTATTAATACATCTGAAACTCTAACAAATGCGTTAAGATGAAGATATGATAAGACATTGGCTGTGTATCTCCCTCCACCCTCCGGTTTAATCTCCTCTGGTTGGAATATGCTTATAAGTATTGAGTTTACTCCAGGAACTAGACTTATTTCGATAATATAGTTCTCTTCATTACTTGTCAATATAAAATCTAAGGGTACCTCCTCCCCCTCTGCATTCGATCCCTCTACATATATTGAATCGGTTGTTTCATTGAAATAAGACTTTGGAATATATCCCTTTAATACATCCATGCTCTGGAGTGCATCCCCCCTTATAATTATGGCCGTATTTATATTTCCACCAAAGGTATCCATCCGTATCTCGATCTCTTCTTCAAGTGCATCTCCTTGAGGATATACATATATAACATGTGGTATCTGAAATGTCAATATTACAGCAAGTAAAATGATTCCTAAGATTCTCTGGGCTTTAATCATTTTAATCTCACTTAATTTCTATTTGATTGGAATTTATATTTAAGACTATATAGGTGATTATAATGTCATATCTGCCTACAGATAGAGATATAGAAGCTGTCTTGAGGTTCCTAGGATATACCGATATCGAGAAGTTTGTCGAAGCTATTCTACCTAAAAAATTTATCATAAAATCAGATTTGGATATACCATGTTTAGATGATGAACGGAGTCTACTCGAGTTCTTTAAAAGGACTGCATCAATAAATAAGGTGTATCCACCGGAAAACATATATGTTGGATTCGGGGTTGAACCAGTATATATCCCATCTATTGTCAAATATTTAATATCGAGAGGGGAATTTCTGACTTCCTATACTCCATACCAGTCTGAGATGAGTCAAGGTATTCTCCAGGCTTTATATGAGTACCAGAGTATAATGGCTGAACTCTTGGATATGCCTGTTGTAAATAGTTCTATGTATGACTATGCATCAGCCATTGGAGAGGCTATTTTAATGGCTGAACGTATAAGAGGTCTTAATAGAGTTTTAATACCTAAAGATATGTTCCCTAATCATAAAGCAGTTGTAAAGACATATGCTTCAGGTCCTGGAATATCCTTAATTGAATATCCATCCCCAACAGTTAATGAAGAGTCCTTCTACTCATTTGTTGAGGGAGAGTTGAGGAGGGGGGTATCAGCATTATATATCGAATTTCCAGATTTAATGGGTGCCCTCTATAGTGGTATTGATGAGATCGAGGATATGGTACATCGATATGATGCCCTATTTATAATGGGGTTTGATGTATGGAGCCTACCAATCATAAAACCACCTGGCTCTCTGGGAGCTGATATTGCTGTGGGAGAAGGCCAGCCTTTTGGATTGGCCCAGGGTTTTGGCGGACCTTTATTAGGAATATTCGGTGTTGCTAAGGATATGAAGTTAATAAGAAATATGCCCGGTCGTTTAGTGGGTGAGACCGTTACAGTTGATGGCTACAGGGCATATACACTAATTCTACAGACTAGGGAGCAACATATTAGAAGGGAAAAAGCTACTTCAAACATATGTACTAATGAAACGTTATCAGCTATTCAGGCTCTAATTTACCTAGTATATCTAGGTAAGAATGGTTTATATAGATATGCTATTAACATGTTGAAATTAAGTCATAAGTTGTATAAGAATCTATTAAATCTAGAGGGTTTTGAGAGCCTCTCTATACATCCGTTCCATAGAAGGTTCACCCTCTTAACAGACATAGATATAGATCGTTTTCTTAAAGAAATGAGCAGACGGTCTTATCTGGCTGGATATAAATATGGAGGCGGCCGTCTTATATTACATCTTAATACCTTCCACTCCTCC
>DQVL01000146.1 GCA_015661745.1 Thermoprotei archaeon
GATTACCCCCGTCATCTATATAGATTCACAGGTGAACCAGCATATTTCCATCATATAATGGAGTCGGTTAATGGCCTATTTAACTTGTATGGGTATAGGGCGTCTGACTTTACATATGCAGTTTTTCACCAGCCAAACTATAAATTTCCCGTTAGGGTCGCCACTAAACTTGGTTTCACCCGCGAACAGATTAAGCCTGGTTTAGTGGTGCCACTTGTTGGAAATACTTATTCCGGCTCAAGTCTCTTAGGTTTAGCTGCAACCTTAGATGTCGCAAAGCCCGGTGATAAAATATTATTAGCTTCATTTGGATCTGGAGCTGGAAGTGATGCAATGGTTTTTGAAGTTACCGAGCTTATCGATGATAGAAGAATGGATCCGCCAGTATCTAAAATGATAAGTAGGATGTCCCCCGGCGACTATACAAGGTATACATTATATCGTGATATGTTGAAAAGGTGATTAGTTATGGGTATACCTGTAATTGTAGGTGTTGGATATACTAAGGTAGGTGAGTTCTGGTATAAGGATATATATCAAATTTCATATGAAGCCTTAAAAATGTTGATGAACGATTATGGAGTTGCTGATGTCGATGCATTATACGTTGGGAATGCATTATCTAGTTACTATGATCGGCAACTTGCTTTAGCATCGCATATTGCAGACACAATGGGTCTCTACGATATATCTGTATCTACCTTCTCAAGTGGAGGTGCCTCATCAGCTCAAGCAATATATAATGCGATATTGGGGGTAATCTCTGGACAGTTTGAATCAGTTATTGTTGGAGGTGTTGAGAAGATGAGTGAGGAACTTCCGTCAAAGATAGTTAGGGGGGTCTCCCTTGTAGAGAAAAGCTTCTTTATAGACTATATAGGTCTAACAAGCTTCTCTCTACATGCTCTTGTGGCTAAGATATATATGGATCGATTTAAATTGGATAGAGAAGATTTATCGGCTCTACCAATTTTGGAGCATGAAAACTCCTCCAGATCTAAACATTCACAATTTAGAAATAAGATAACATATGAGATGATTATAAATGCCCCATTGGTATCTGAGCCCCTAACAATATTTGATGTTAGCGCTCCTGGAGATGGCGCAGCCTTTATTGCTATAACAAGTGAAGAATATGCGATGGAGAATGGACTTGATTACGTAAAAATCTTGGGCATGGGATCAGCAAGTCAGCCTGCGAATCCACTTGAACGTCCTTCTCCATATATTTTTGAGGCTACATCAAGGGCTTTGGATAAGGCTCTTAGACAGGCTGGTAAGACGATTGAAGAGATAGACCTTATCGAAATTTATAATCCCACATCGATATCTGGACTTTTAATACTTGATTCCCTAGGATTGGGTAGACGTGGTGAATCGGCGAAGATGATTAGAGATGGTTTCTTCTCATTAGATGGTAGGGTTCCAATTAATACATTTGGGGGTGCAAAGGCGAGGGGTGACCCTAAAGGGGCCTCAACCGCCTATCAGTTTGTAGAGGTCTTCCTCCAACATATGAATATGGCAGGAGATAATCAAGTAAGTGATATGAAGTATTCATTAATTCATTCAATGGTTGGATTCGATATATCGTCATACATATTTATATTGGGTGATGCTAGATGACGGAGATATCAGACTGGATATATAGAATTAGCAGGTATAGATTACTAGGTTCGAGATGTGTCAAGTGTGGAGAAGTTACATATCCCCCCAGACTTAAATGTTTCAAATGTGGTTCAGAGATGATTGATTATCAACTTCCTAGGAGAGGTAAGATAATTCACTATACATCTGTAAAGAATCTTCCCGAGAGATACAATAGATTTGGAGCCTATTACATAGCTATTATAGAGTTGGATGATGGTACAAGAATATTTGGGTTATTGACGGATATTGAAAAACCAGAAGTTGGGATCAGGGTTGAGGCATGCCTTAGAAAGCTTTATACTTATGGTGAGGAGGGAAAGATTATATATGGATTAAAGTTTAGGCCAGTTATTGATTAACTCCCTTCTTTTCAATATATTTTTTTAGAACCCACCTTATTTTTGATATATTGTCTCTCCTCCTCTTGTCCTCACCAAAATCTAGCATCTCGATTTTGGTTATAATTCCATTCTCATCATGGATCACATATGTAAACCTTTTATCCGAATCTCTCTTTCCCTCCTCTATCTCCTGGATATCCTTTGTCATCTCATCTCTAAATCTAGGCTCAAGGAATCTAGTTATTAAAGAGTCATCTATGGGTAGACCTAAATCCCTATCTATATAGACTATTGACTTGCTTCTATATAGCTCTACCCAAGCAATTGGTTTCCCCTTATGAATGAAAATGATATCCCTTCTTATAGGCTTCTCCTCAAAAATTTTTTGTTTTATAGACTCTTTAACTTCTGGGGTTTCCTCAACGGTATGTCTTCTTACTTCTTTAACCATATCTGCAGTTGTAAATGACTTCTCTGTAATTAGGTTCTCAATAGCTTTTATATATCCATCTATCTTCTCAATCTCTTTTTGGAGTTCCTCCCTCCTCTTCTCGAGTTCTTGTCTAAGTTCTTCTAAATCCTTTATATATTCTTCCATCCCAATCTAAGTATAGACTATCCCTGTAAATTAATGATTTGGGTTACATCTTGTTTTTAAAGTGGCATCAAGCTTATTTAACAAGTAATTCCTAATCTTCTCATCTATATCCTCAAGTTCATAGTATATCTGTATAATCTCTTTCTGTATCATCAGATATCTCGATATCTTAGTTGGTGATGCAGACAGTATATAATCCACCTCAGGTATATTATTTAAATATTCTGTTAATTCATCCATCTGTTCCTTACTATATCCAAGAGCTGGTATAACCTCCTTTAGATGCTTGTATCTCCTATAAACCTCTTTGTAGGAACCCACTGCATATGGCTTAGGATCTATAATCTCTGCACCAGCCTCCTCTGCATATAGATATGCAGCGCCAAATCCCATATCACCATGAGTTGTTGTAGGGCCATCCTCAATAACAACTACTTTTTTACCTTTTAGATCGACCATCCTCTCGGGTTTATATCTTATACCTGCTCTAAATACCTCTGCATTGGGGTTTAACTCTTTAATATTCGATATTGCATCTTCAACGTATTTTATAGGTGCTGTATTAACCTTTGTTATTATGGCTATATCAGCCATCCTTACATTTATTTCTCCAGGATAGTATGTATCTATATGTTCCCATCTATATGGATCTACAACTACGATGTTTATGTCTGGCTCTATAAATGGATAGTCGTTGTTACCACCATCCCATAGAATTATGTCGGAGTTATCCTCAGCTTCTTTCAACACATCTTTATAATCTACCCCGATATAGACAGTAAATCCCCTTTGTAGATGTGGTTCTATATCTTCCTTCTCTTCGATGGTCAGGTCATACTTATCAAGGTCATCGACTTTATTGAATACCATACATCTCCTTATTAGGAGGTCGCCATATGCCATGGGATGTCTAATTATACCTACTTTATATCCTTCATCCGCCAATACCTTAGCTATATATCTTGATACCGGGCTTTTTCCCGAACCAGTTCTTATTGCAGTCACAGAGATAACTGGTTTATTAGATTTCAAGCATGTCTCTTTATAACCAAGTAACTTAAAGGTGGCTCCAGAAGAGTTTATAAGTGAAGCCCTATTCATAACATATTTATGTGAAACGTCGCTATAGCTAAATACAACCTCATCAACATCATGCTCCTTAATTAGTTTAGGGAGAGATTCTTCTGGATATATGGGGATACCATTGGGATATAGGTCTCCCGCTAATTCAGGTGGGTAAACCCGATACTCTTGATAGGGTATTTGAGTAGCTGTAAATGCGACAACCTCATATTCAGGATTATCTCTATAAACCATGTTGAAATTGTGAAAATCCCTACCTCCAGCCCCCATAATCACTACTCTCTTCCTTTTCATAGGTGAAATAATATTGACTATCAATATAATAAACGGGATATGTAGACATCGATCGGATGACTATAGATAATAGCGATAATAAATAAAATATCCTTTTATGTTGTTTAATGCATTGGATGGCTTAACTAAAGTTGGCGGATAA
>DQVL01000068.1 GCA_015661745.1 Thermoprotei archaeon
AAGATCCTCATGAAGAGGATAATCCCCCCACTTATCTTAGTAACCCGGGTATCTTGAGACGGTTTGAACTTTTAACTAGAAAGAGGGGTGCCCCCAATTACTTTGAGTTTGACCCAACACCAATATTTACAGCGCTTTTCTTGGTTATGTATGGCATTATGTTTGGAGATGTTGGTGGTGGGTTAATACTAATGTCCATAGGTCTTTTACTATATAAACTTAAAAAACCTTTACTAGGGCTTTCATATAGAGCGATTAATAACCTGGGATTTATATTATCCTCAGCTGGTTTCATGGCTATTATTTTTGGTTTCTTATATGGTGAGTCATTCTTATTACCAATGACTCCTATGTGGATAAAACCCATCAAAAACACTATTGAAATAAGTATAATAGCTATAGTATTTGGCTTGATCCAGCTTGTTATTGGACTTATATTAAATATTGCTGTAGACATCAAAAACGGCGAATATTTTGAGGCTGTCCTTAGTTGGAAGGGATTGGCAGGGTTAATATATTACATTGTAGGTATATATCTTGCTATTAACTTCATTACTGGAGGTATGACTCTAACTGTTTTCATTAGAGAAGATCTTCTTCCATTTACACTTCTAGAGATCATCTTGTTGACTCTAGTATATTTGAAGCCAACAATAGAAAATATAATGCATAGTGAGGGTAAACCACTTCCAATCACATTGGTTGAGGGTCTCCAAGAGTTTATTGAAATGTTTATAACTTACTTGACGAATTCAGTATCCTATATCAGGCTTGGAGCATTCGCTATAGCACATGGTGCCCTTGGAGAGGCTGCATTAGTTTTTGCTGGATTAGTTGGCTTCTTACCTTCATATATATTATTCAATGTAATAGCGATAGTTATAGAGGGCTTCGCTGCAGGTATTCAATCAATAAGGTTGCTATACTATGAATTCTCAACCAAGTTTTATAGGAATGAGGGCAGACTATTCAAACCTTTAAAACTTTAAACTATATATTACCTCTTATAATCTTTTATAATAAATAGTCTTAATATCATAATTATTAATCAAGGTTCGGTGATGAGCCATGTTGACTAGTCTGATAAAGAGTATAATGGGACGGCCTAGGAGAACATTTATAGCAAGTTTGATATTTAACCTTGCAATAGCTTTGATAGTTATTGGAGGATTCGTCTCCTTTGTATATGCAGCTGAACCAGGTACCGAAGATGCAGCTCAAGCAGCGGATACAGGACTTAAATATTTGGGTGCTGGCCTGGCTGTAGCAGGCTCTACTATAGGCGCTGGTGTCGCTCTTTATGGAGCTACTAGTGCAGGAAGCGCTGCACTTGTAGAGAGACCTGAATTGTCTGTATGGGTCCTTATTTTGGCTGGCTTGGGTGAGGGTGTAGCCATTTATGGATTGATTATAGCTATATTGATTCTGGGTGGTTAATACCCTAATATTTTATCCCGGTAACTATTACTGATGTAAAGCCGATTATGTTAAATTCTGGTCTAACCCTCCCCTTTTTCATCCTTATATTTCTAATATATATTTCAACTGCTTCTACATCGATAAAATATTTATTTATTTTTGAGGATAGTTTATCTACTTGATTGTATGTTGGTAATAGGAATCCTACTCTTCCCGATGGTCTTAACGCTCTATATATTTTATCTATAATCGTCCATGGACTATCAATATCAACAAACGCTAAATCATAATATTCTTCCTCTATATCGACCTCTCTAAAATCTTGGTTTATAAAAGTAATCTTGCATCTAGGCTTTATTCTTAGAATGTTTTTCTTAGCTACTGTTAAAAATTCTTTACGTCTCTCGTATGTCTTTATCTCCCCCTCTTCAGATAAAAACCATGCGAATCCAGTTGTTAACCCACCACTTCCAGTTCCAACCTCTAATATCTTTGAATCATGGCTTATACCTAGTCGTAGGATTAGATATCCTATATCCTTTGGATATACAATTTGTGTTGGTCTCTCACTATTTAATATAAAGTCATATGGTGTAGGGTCTATTATCTTCAGTTTAGCCTTCTTTGAAGTGTATATATACTCTCCATAACTCTTTCCAAGGAGGTCGGTTAAATCTATAAGTCCAAGATCTGTGGAGAATTTCCTTTCTTCAACTTTTACTAACCATTTCCTTTTTTTTGTTAGGCTATATAAAAGTACATAGTCTCCAGCTTTGATTATATTCTTCATCATTAATATGATTCTTAAATGATATGGATAAAGAATATTGAGGGTCTAATCTAGGATAGGAATAGTTTCTCGTATTTCTTGACTACATCAACGGATTTTCTATAATCCAGGAATAGCTGTGATGCCCTATCAACATCTTCCTTACTTATTTTGCTATTACCACTTATACTTGCTATTTCCCTAAGTGGACCAAGTAATATAAGTGAATATCTTAGGCTGTTTTCTACACCGAGTCTTACAAGCTCTTCAAATGCCTCTTCATCAATGTCTATCTTCTCTTCTCTTATTTTTAGTTTCAAAATCTCTCTAATCTCTTCTTCTGTGTATGGATCTGTACTTATAATTAAGATTCTATCAAGGAAGTCTATGGGTATTCCATGAGGTGAATTGATATCTGTACCTCTAATTCTTGTTATTCCCCGGTTTGATGCAAAAATTATTATTGGCGCCATCTCACTCTCCAACGCCCTATTCAGGAAGGCAAACGCCTCTATATCAAGCATATGTATCTCATCAATGAATAATACGCCAGGTATCATCTCGGCCCTTCCTTCCTCAATCCATCTCTTCACTATCTCATCAACTTCCTGTCTGACCTCATTAGTTATATCTTCTCTCTCACCTCCAAAGAATAATGATAATACCGTCTCTCCCCTCCTTGCTCTATTTAGATCCAATTCATGTAGTGATAAAGTATATACAAATTCTCTTTCTTTGATTAGGGGGCCCTCAGGTGGATTGATATATACCTCACCCTCTATATCATAGGTCTTAGGCGCATTTCTTGACCTACCTAGTTTAGTGGTTCTCCCTGTCTCTCTATCAATTAATACGATGTCCCCCTCTCTTATGTTCTGTTGTAGGAATGACATTGCAACCTCTGTACCCGCTGTAAATCTCTTCTCCTCTTTATCCGTTGCGAGAGTTAAAGTTATACTCTCAGGTATCTGTTGATATGGATTATAGGGGTGTGGAGACATTTTATATTCAATCTTCTTTACCTCTCCCTCAATAACTTCTCTCACCTCCTTTAATCTAACACCTATCGCTCTCCTTATGGCTCTCATTAAAATCTCTGTCTTTTTGAGTTCTGTAGAATATATTTCACTACCACTAAGTGATATGAAGGGGACGTCTTTACCGAGTTCTTTTGCTATTGCAAGTGCTATAGCTGTCTTGCCGGTGCCAGGAGGTCCAGCCAGTAAGACTGCTCTACCAGCCATCTTACCTTTCTTAATCATTTGTACAACTATGTAGGCGGCTTCTCTCGCTCTTAACTGTCCAACCATGCCGTCAGCTATGAACTCTGCCTTACCATTTCTTACTCCTAATCCTCTAATGTGGGTGTGAAAACCTATTCTTTCAAATTTTCCTTCTAAGGGTTTGATTGCCATGCCTCTCGACACCATTTCCAATTATAATCTAGATAAAATAAAAAATTTTCTGTTGAGGAGATGAATGGTAGTAATATCCCAATATATATACGTTTTCCAAGTGGTAAAATTGTTTCAGTAGATAGATGGATTAGCTTTAATGGTACATTGGAAAATATTGACTGCTATAAATATTTATATCCACTTGGATATGGGTTGGGATTATTCCATGACCCTCCAGATAAGATAGAATGTATAATCTCTTTCTCTGGTTATAACCTGATTAGATGGATTGACGGTACATATGTTAAGGTGTATGCTGGCGCTACCTACATAGATTTAATAAGGACTATGGCTATTCATAAGAAATTATTGACTATCTTCTATCCACCTAACCCATTAGAGAGTATTGGAGGTTTATTGGCGCAGGGATATGGTATATTTAACCACTTTAATGATGAATATGCTATGGCGCATATATATCTAGATAATGGTGAGAAACAGTTTACATCACTTAAAGATGTTAAAAAGTCGTTATTAGTTGATATCCATATTTATAAACCTAAATCTATAAAGAGCCTCACTCCAGCTATATTAACGACAAAACTCACTCAAAAGGAAGCTGAATACTTCCTTAAATTAGTCTCTGAGCATGATATATCTTACTCAATAATAAAAGATAGGCATTTCTATAAATTGGCTTCATTAATTTATGATAGAGTATTATATAGACTGCTAAAAAATATCCTTTTAAGCTTCTTAACTAATGATCGATTAATAATAAATGATTTATTAAATTTAACATCTCAGGATCTCCCATTCATATATCCAATTAATCGGAGGATCTACCTGGGTACTTACCATGATATATTACTTGATGATATATTATTTTTGCAACGTCCATCTAATCTATCAATTACTGTGAATAAAGCAATTCTTGATAAAGTATATAAGGGGTCTGTATATAATGGATAGATATGATTTAATTAAACACTCGATTAAGTGTCCATTATATAAATTTAAGTCAGGTCTTCTAAGTCCTTTGGGGATTAATCTTTATAGAGATCTGTATGAGCAAGGCAACATATCAGTGGAAGCATATAATAAGTTGCTTGGGTGGTGTGACTTATGTAAATTATGTTCTGAAGCATATCAATATGTCAAAAAATGTTGGGAGGATGCTTTTAGCGACAGCGTGGATTTGAGTTTAGACGTTATCGAGGAAGGCGTCAAGTATTTTCTTGTCCCTGAAGTTCTATATAATAATGTAGGGATATCTATAGTTTTGAAGAATCTTATAAATCGGCTTAACTATTTTGGATTTGAAGTTGGCCTCTCAATATATACTGGCTTTCCATATAAGTTTATAGAGGCTTCATTATATGGGTTTAGAGATATTAGGAGAATATTTAAAGGCATGCTTTTATCTGAAGGTATTGACGACATCATAGTTATAGATAGATATACAAATGAATTAGTTGGTCGACCAACAAAACTATATGTGCAGTCCCCCTCAAAACTTATAAATGATATATTAACCCTCAGTAATATCTATCCAGTTAAATCAGGACTTTTAACGATTCATTTGATTAATAGTGTATATAAATTCTATAGGAAAGAGCTGTTGTTTTTAAGTAGATATATTGGTCTGATACCACAGATTTATGTCAAATTATCGAGTGAGAGATATGGATTGGGTTTTTCACCTCTATTCAGAGACTATACTGATATTCTTATATCATATTTTAAAACTCATCTACCTAGCACTACATATATCGTCTCCACCGTCGATCCCCTTATATATTCCTTGTTGAGAGAGGCTTTATACAAGAGATACGCAATATCCTACCTACCATTACTTATACTTAGTATACTAAGGAAATACTAGGAGATTAATATCGATATTAGATATTTTTGTTATAGAGGGGTCATAAACATGTATAGAGATTCACAGATGGAGGCGTTCAGGCAGATAATATCGAGTCTACAGGAACTATCAAGTAAAGTTATGGATATGGGTGCTGGGGTTGTCAAGTTAACTGAGAACGTAGTATCTGGAAATATGGATGAGTTGTCAGAGATATATTCTTCGTTAAGAGAATTAGATTATTCCATTTATACATTTCAAAAGAGTATCATTAACGACATTGTTAGATATAAAGTGTTTCTTGGGGATAGTGTATATATATTATATGAGTTGATTACGTTAGTAGGTGACCTGGTTGATGAAATGGATGGTGCAGCGTTTAGACTTGCTAATCTAGGTACAGATTCACTATCAACATGGTCTATAGAATGGATAAGAAAGATTGTAAATGGTTTATACAGAGAGGTTGAAGCCTTTAGAGAAGCAATATATTTCCTTGGATATAATCCTAACTCCCTACCTTCAGCTATTGAAAGGATTAGTGAGATTGAAGAAGAAATTGATGTAATTCATAGGAAAGCTTTGGTTGAGATGTTTGCGAGAGAAAATGACGGTGTTAAAATTGTAATGTGGTTAGAGATAGTAAATAGACTGGAGAATGCTGCTGATCTTCTGAAGAGGGTTGGTGAAATACTTTTAAGTCTCCATCTATTATAGGGAATATTCTCTTATATCGGGTGTACATTCGTGGATAAAATATTCAAGGGAGTTCTAATAGGTAGAAGAGTTTTCATCCCTGATATAGAGGAATCTAGGGAGTTATGGACCCTTGGTTTTTATGGAAAGCCTATAGGGATTGCCAAGCCAAAGCTCCCCAACTTTGATAAACCTTTAATTCTCGACCTGATTGAAGCCATATACTTGATGGAAAGGAGGATTTTGAAGGTATATAGTGATGAGCATTATCTATCTATTGATGAACTCATTGATATAGCACGAGAAAACTACGTGGATTTTGACCAGCGTTACTTAGTTTATAAGGATCTAAGAGAACGTGGATTTATAGTTATATCAGGGTTAAAGTTTGGCGTCGATTTTGCTGTATATAGAAAAGGACCTGGGTTGGAGCATGCACCCTACCTTGTAGATGTTATTAAAGCTGGAAGTAAGATAGGTAGTGATGAATTGGTTAGAGCTGGGAGATTGGCGACCTCAGTAAGAAAAAGGTTTATATATGCTGTTGTAGATGGTAAAAAAATTAGGTATATACTATTCAAATGGTTTAAGCCCTAATCCTCCTCCTCAATCTTAATCTTCATACTACTTCCATTTACCTTCTTATTTAGTGTAACTATAAGTATGCCGTTATTTAATTTAGCTTTAACTTCAGATGTAGATGCATCAGGTGGTAATGGTATGCTATGTTTATACTTTTTGTATTTTGTATTGGCTGAGACGTATAACATCCTATCCTTCATCTCGATGTTTACATCATCTTTCTTTGCCCCAGCAAGCTCTATAATTATTTCATAATGGTCGCCTTTATCAATAATATCGTATACTGGTGTTATAGCGTCGTCTACCTTCACTCCAAATGGCTGTTGAGGTTTTACGTTGCCAAAGAATTTTATCTCAGGTTTTTCCATACCACTATGCCATCTATATGAGAATCCAAATACTATGGGCTCGCCCCTCCTCTCAAGCTCTTTCAAGTCATTTACCCTTATTCTAGTGATCTCTGTAATTAGCTTTCTTATTCTTCTCATTTCTTCTTTGAATAGTCTATCAATCTCATCGAAGAAATCATCTTCAAACCTCATTATACATCACCTGTATTAATAGAATAAATTTCTTGTTTTTAAAATTTTGTATTTTTTAATAGCATTTTTATACGTTTTAAATTTCTGAGAAACATATCATTTAAAAAAGAGATTATTAGCTTAATAGATTTTTCATCTTCGACTTTTAATCTCTCTATAATATAGCTTGACAAAATAATGTTATCTGGAGCTTCGGCTATAACGATATAGTGTCCATCTCTAACCTTAACTTTAGAGTTTTTATATCCAGATGCATGGAGTAAATTCCTTATATTGAATGCAGTATTGATCGTGTTGGTTTTAAACACAGTTCTTGCTCCCTTAATCCTTAAAAATTTTTTGTGACCAATTGCCACTTTATCTACTTTTATTAGATGGTGGTCTAATAATTCAGAATTATATTTATATGCTAGCCTATTTAAAACCTCTAAATATAGTTTACTTGTAAACTTCACGTTTCTACATGATTTTATAGCTTCGATTATGTTATTAAGTGACATGTTATACTTCTCTGTTAATAACAATTTATTTTCACTATATATTTTTAGTGAAGGTGTTCTGGGATGGGACGTGATTTTGTGAGGCTTGCCGATTACGCAATTGAATATGTTGGTGGGCCTGAAATTGAGTATATTGATGCTAGGGTGCATAATACTGAAATATATAGGTTGCTGTTTAACAATGGAGACCTAGTATCATATGAATATAGTCAGGATGAAGGGTTGGGAATAAGAATATATTCAAAAGGTGTTGTTGTATATTCTTCACCTAATATTCCAAGTAGAGAGGCAATCGATGATACAGTCGAATCAATGGTAAGTCGTGTTAATGATTTGTCGAGAAGGATTAAACCATATCAAGAGGGGTTCGAACTCCATCCAATCGATGAAGTCGATATTGAATATATAATTAAGGAGGATCGTCCATTACGTGATAACGTTGATGAGGTGATCTCGTTAATTAATGATCTTGATAAGCATATAAAGGCAAATAGTAAAATAAAGATTGTTAATAGGCATTATTCACTCACATATAGAATTGAGAATAAATACTTTATTTCATCTGATAGAGTCAGGATAAGTTCAAGGATTCCGAGACTTATACTATTTATATCTTTAACTGGTAAGAACGGTGAATTTGTATCTAAGTCATTTTCTATAGGTGCAACTACAGGAATAGAATTCCTTAATTTTGATTTGTTGTTGGAGGAGGTTATGAGACGTGTCAAAGCCATGGAGAATATTCTAACTAAAGCTATTCCCTCTCCAAAAGATAGGTTTAATGTAGTTGTTGGGAGTGAGATTGCAGGGATAATTGCTCATGAGGCCGTTGGCCATCCATTCGAGTTAGATAGAATTTTAGGTATGGAGGGGGGTCAGGCGGGAGAGTCTTATCTAAGCTATGAAGATATAAACATGAAAATTGGGTCTAAGGAAGTATACGTAGTTGATAATCCCTCCCTAGAGGGTGAATATGGCTTCTATATGTATGATGATGATGGAGTTAAGGTTGAGAAACGAGTTTTAATCAAGGAAGGATATGTAAATACATTTCTAGTTAATAGATTTGTTGGGTCTAAAATTGATATGAAGAGTAATGGAGCATCCAGAGCAGCTGACTTCTATCATGAGCCTCTTATTAGAATGGGTATTACATATTTTGAGGAGGGTAATCTGAGCTTAGAAGAACTACTTGAGGAGGCTGGCCATGGCATATACATAGTTGACTATACAGAATGGAATATTGATGATAGGAGAATTAATCAAAGATATACCGGTTTCGAGGCTTATTTAATTGAAAATGGAGATATTGGCGTCCCCATAAAATTCCCTGTATTGGAGTCAACTACTAGGGAGATATTGGGTAGTTTAGCTGCAAGGTCTAATAAGGTAAAACTACATCCAGGAACATGTGGAAAAGGTGATCCTATGCAGCCAATGCCTGTTTCAATGGGTGGTCCAGAACTTCTTTTAAAAGGTATTAGAATAAGATCTAGAGGTGGTTGATATGGCTGGTGATGTAATAAGAAAGGGGTTTGAGGGAATATATTTGGAGGAATATCTAAATAAACTGAATAAGAGACTATCGGATCATTTTGAAACAGTCATAATTAATGGTTACATAAATTATGCCACAAGATATAGATTTTCAAATTCTAATTTAGACATTGCAAAAACAGTCTCTAAAGACTCTGTGAGAATATTCATAGCCAAAAATGATAAATATCTGATGCATGACATATCAAATGTATCGACAAAAGAGGTTGACGAGATTGTTAGTAATATTATTAAGTTGTATAGAGTTAGTCCCCCAACCCGAGAAATATATGAATCTCCGAATGTGACAAAGACATATTATGATATTATACCAAATACTTTTTCGGAAAATATATTCAACGAAGATTTATCAATGGATTTGATTGAGAATATTCTGACTTTTGAGGGAAGAAATGTTAAACGGCTAAGTGGCATATTATCTATTGAAGCTATGAAGCATTTTATAGTGACTTCATATGGGGTCCATGGTGAAGGTAAAAACTCTCATTTTCTTGTTAGGGTTAGAGGATTTAAAGATAAGGAATTAAGTTATACTGATGTGAAGGTTGGTATAGATTTAAGGAATAGTGATGTTGAAACTCTCTTAAACAATATTGATTATATACTTGGTATAGTGGATTATGTTTCAACCGTTGATGAAGGTAAATATAACGTCGTATTTTCCCCTCAATCTTATGCAAATTTACTAAATTATTTAGGATACATGCTCTCTGGATATTTATATATACGTAATATGTCCTCTCTGTCAGGCTTACTTGGAGATGAAATTGCCTCTAAAAATGTACATATCTATGATAATCCTAGGATGGAGGGGTCACTTATGGCTACATGTTTCGATGAGGAGGGTGTTGAAACTAGGAAAACTGATTATTTTATCGATGGAATATTTAATGATTTAGCTCTAAATACATTAATAGGTAGGAAATTAGATAGAGAATCTAATGGTCATGCAGGTATAATATCTCCATATCCTTATCCACTAATATTTGAAGTTGATTCACCGATTGGATCTGAGCCTGATGACATATTTAAGGAATTGGGTGATGGAATATATATATCTAATGTATGGTATACTAGATTTGCAAATATGAGGCTTGGTACAATGTCTACTTTACAGAGAGATATAGGCTTATATATAGAGGGTGGAAAAGTCAAAGGTGGCTTCATGGGTGCGAGGCTATCATTAACGATTAGGGATCTTATATCAAAAGTTCTATTTGCTACAAAGCCTAGAGAATGGATCAAGCCTTGGGATGTTTGGATGCCGAGTAAGGTAGGTTTTGTAGCTATTGAGGGAGTTGAAGTTTCTACTGGATTCTAACTATCACAACTTTTTTATTTGGCTCTGGTCTATATTCACAGGTACAGGGTTTGCTATCACATTTTGGACATTTATTTCCATATTTCCTCTTAAATTCGATCTCTATGTTGATTCCATATAGGTTACAGAGGCTTAGAAGCCATGCAATTACATCTGAGGCTTCCTCCCCTATATCTCCTCCATATTTTATGGCTATATACAACTCATATACTTCGGTGAGGAACCATTCAAGGGTTTTATCAATACCTCTTCTTCTATCATGATGAATATATATTTCATAAATGTCTTTCTGTATATCCTCTAAGTGCATGTTAATAATTATGGATTAACTGTAAAAATATTTTTATAGTAATGGTGTTTCGTTGATGAAGGTTGATAATGATAGGATTAAAAAATTAATTGGATTTCTGGAGGAGGGGGGTATAGATTATCTCGTTGTTATAGATGAGGTTAACATAAGATATGTAGCTGGAGCTCCTATAGATTATTCCTTGGTATATATTGATGTGGGGCATGGTACAGTCAATGGGCTAGTGAATGTTATGGAGGCTGAGAGGGCGTCACAAAATACTTGGCTTGATGAGATATATGTATATCTGAGAGAAGGCATAGAGTATGAATGTAATTATGAGGTTGTAAGAGGTGAAAATATATATCAAGCACTATCAAAGTTAGTCAATGATGGTAAGGTTGGAGTACCCCTTGATAAGGTTTCATATAAACAATATCTCCAGCTTAGAAGTGCCTTAGGCGGAGAAGTTATTGATTCAACAGATATAGTTTGGAGAGCAAGGAAAATAAAAACTAAGTATGAACTGGATATAATTAGTAAATCGGGAGAACTTGTAGACTATGGTATCCATAAAGCTATATCTTTCTCAAAAGTAGGTATAAGTGAAGTTGATATAGCTAATAGAGTAAAATGTGAAATGTTTAAATATGGTGCCGATCGTGTATATGACTTTTTGATTGTTGCAAGTGGGTTAAACAGTGCTAATCCCCATTGGAGAGCCTCTAATAGGAGGATTGAAGATGGTGATCCGATAACCTTTGATTTTGTTGCCTCTATAGACGGATATTTTGGGGATGAGACTAGGACTATATTCCTAGGTGAACCTGATAGTGAATTAAAAAATATATATGAGATTGTTCTAGATGCACAGGTATCTGCTATTGATGCAATTGAGCCTGGTGTAAAAACTTCTGAGGTGGACTCGATTGCACGTAAAATCATTGAGAAGTCTGGATATGGAAAATATTTCATCCATTCTACAGGTCATGGAATTGGTTTAGAAGTGCATGAACCACCTCGTCTATCAATTGTGGATAACAATATTATCGAGGAAGGTATGGTATTAACGGTTGAGCCTGGCATCTATATACAAGGTTTAGGAGGTGTCAGGGTGGAGGATATGGTATATGTAGATAAATCTGGAGCCAGGGTATTAACTAAATTGAATAAAGCATACACAGTTATATAGAGTCACAACATGCTTTCTTCCATATATAATTAAGTTGTATTACGTATTTAGGTGTGTTATGATGGATAAAGTCCAAGATATTGATTTAGACAGTATACATTCATTTAGTGACATGATGAATCAACTCATAAATTCCGGGGGGTTCATGGGGAGATACATTGGTCATGCATATAAGATATGGAGTGAGATGTTGGAGAGAAGGGGGGAAATCACGATATTCATGAGTTTCCCAGCTGATATAATGGCAACGGGTTTACGAGGTGTGATTAGGGAGATAGTTAGGAGGAGGTGGGTAGACGTTGTTATAACTACGTGTGGAACGCTTGATCATGACTTGGCAAGGTCATATAGAGACTATTATATGGGTGAGTTTGATATGGATGATATAAAATTAAGGGATTCAGAGATACATAGGTTGGGTAATATCCTCATACCATTTGATAGCTATGGCGGTGTTATACAAGAGGTGATGAGTAGATTCCTTAATGACTTGAAAAGTAGAGGTGTAGAAGATATATCAACATATGAGTTATGTTCAGAGCTTGGAAGGTTTATCGATTCTGAATCTAGTGTCTTAACATGGGCTTATAAGAAGAATGTTAAAGTTATTGTTCCCGGAATATATGATGGTGCTGTAGGGTACCAAATATGGGTCTTCCAACAGTTTAACAAGAATTTTCGACTCAATCTATTCAAGGATGAGAAGCTACTCTCAGATTATGTATATAATGCAAAGTCTACTGGTGGAGTAATCATTGGTGGAGGAATATCAAAGCATCATTTGATTTGGTGGAACCAGTTTAGAGAAGGTCTTGACTATGCTATCCAGATCACCACAGCAATAGAATATGATGGCAGTCTTTCTGGAGCCCGACTCTCAGAGGCGGTTACTTGGAATAAAGTTGGTAAATACGCTAATCACGTAAGTATATGGGGCGATGTAACGACTATCCTCCCATTTATAGTAAAAGCTTTAATGGAGGCTGGTCATTAAATACGGTAATAGATTGTCTTATCACCTAAATCCTCTAAAACTATCCCCATCTCTCCCAACATATTCCTTATCATATCCGCTACCTCATATATTCTTCTTCTCCTTAATTCACTCCTTACATTAATGAGTAACCCTATTAATTTGTCATCATGTTTTAATTCGTCTTTAAGGGTTAACCCATATATATATTTGAATTCCTCTATAAACGATAAAGCGTTTAATTTTTCTGACTTAGAGAGTTTCTTGTTATCAATTGTGCTCTCCAGTCTATATATAAATGACATGAAGCTACTTAGTGCAGATGCTGTGTTGAAATCGTTGAGGAGTTCATTTAAGAATCTATCTCTATAGCTATCTATATCTATTGACCCCCCAACTCCATATTCCTCATAATCCATAAGCTTTCTATATACCCTTTTTATCCTTCTAAGGATGTTCTTAGCCTCCTCTATCTTATCATCACTATATTCCAATTGTTTTCTATAATGTGTTGATAATATAATGAGTCTAATAAGATCTGGTGAGAATTTCTTTAGCATATCCCTCATAATAATTATGTTTCCAAGAGATTTAGACATCTTTTCTTTAGCAAATTTCAGTATCCCAACATGCATCCAAATATATACAGCTTCTCCACCTATATAGGAATTGGTCTGAGCCCTCTCGTTCTCATGATGTGGAAACTTTAGATCTTCCCCTCCGCCATGGATTTCAAAGGGTGGATCTAAAAATCTATTACTCATAGCTGTACACTCTATATGCCACCCAGGCCTTCCAGGTCCCCATGGACTCTCCCAGGACGGCTCCCCCTCTTTAGATTTCTTCCATAGTGCAAAATCTAGCATGTCAATCTTACCCTCTCCCTCTTCCACTCTATAGCCTTGTATCAACTCATCAGTCTTCTGTTTACTTATCTCACCATATTTTTCAAATTTTGAGACCGAGAAGTATACATTCCCATCAGCTGTATATGCATATCCATCCTCAATAAGTTTGTTTATAATCGTGATCATATCCTGTATATGATATGTAGCCCTAGGTATGGCGTATGGAGGCATCATGTTGAGTCTTCTCCAGATCTCCAGGAAGTCATCAGTATATTTTTCACTTATATCCCTATATGATACCCCTTCTTCAGCCGCTTTATTAATGATTTTGTCGTCTATATCGGTTATATTCACCACATGTATAACATCATATCCAATATATTTTAGTAGCCTGACTAGGCTATCATATGTTATAAAGGTTTTGAAGTGTCCAATATGGCTATAGTCATATACGGTGGGTCCACAAATATATAACCTTATAATATTGTCATTTCTTAAAGGTTTAACCTCCTTCTTCTTTCCCGTCCTTGTGTCATATAATCTTAGAATTCTACCACTCATTCTTATTAAAATATTTTTCATTGAAGAAATTTATCTTAATCTTGGTCTATGAGTGGTATCGATGATGTTATATCTGCTTTTGATGTGTATAGATACAAGTATTTCAAAATCCCGTTAGTAACTAAATGGCTTATTGATGAACTTAGATATAGAGATGGATATGTAAGGGTCTCTTTTGATCTGGGGAATACTTTTACAACTATTAATGTATCAGGTGGTGTAATCGATATCGATGGGTTTAGCTATTACTTAGATTTTTTGGCTGAGGTATTACGGTCTGAACGTGTATATATCCTTAGGAATGGGAAATATGGGGATGTAGCCTTCTTTAGAGATGGAACATACTATAAATTATATCCAATTGCTATGTATGGTGCTCCAACAATTGAAATAAGCGGTATTAAGATGCATAGAATCGTGGGTACAACACCATGGGAAGATGCTAGTAAAAAAATTCATGGGTTGGGTGTTGAGAAGGGTAGTAAAGTACTGGATATATGTACTGGACTTGGATATACAGCTATCCATAGTCTCTATAGAGGAGGTAAAGTCGTAACTATCGAGAAGGATAGAAATGTTCTTGATATAGCTAAATATAATCCTTGGAGTCAAAAACTGGGAGACATACCAATTTTATTAGGTGATGCATATGTATTGTTAGATGATCTACCCAGAGGTTTTTTTGATATAGTTGTTCATGACCCACCTAGGATGGCGAGAGCAGGAGAATTGTATAGTTTGGATTTCTATAAGAAGATATATAAAGTTCTAAATAACAGAGGACGTCTATACCACTATGTAGGTAACCCAGGTTATAAAGGGGGTAAAGACATTATAAAGGGCGTTGCAAGGAGATTGAAGAGTGCAGGGTTTAGGGTTAGAATTGTAAGAGATATGATGAGTATATATGCATTTAAAATATAAACCATGGTTGATGATAGAAATAATTATTACCACGTTAGTCATGGACTGGTGTAATGACATGTATTCGGTGGAACTCGAAAATATAACTAAATATTTTGGTAATGTTTTAGCTGTGGATAATATATCCCTCAAGATAAGAGAAAGAGAGTTTTTCAGTTTATTAGGGCCAAGTGGATGTGGTAAGACAACTACATTAAGAATTATAGCGGGTTTAGAGACGCCTGACTCGGGCACTGTTCGACTACATGGTTCTGATGTAACAAATCTCCCCACCCATAAAAGGGGTATCGGAATGGTTTTCCAGACACTAGCTCTCTTTCCTCATATGAATGTATATGATAATATAGCGTTTGGATTGAGGATGAGGAAATATTCTGAAGATGAGATTAGAAGGAGGGTAAGAGATATTCTAGAGATTGTTCGATTACCTGGTATGGAAAATAGATATCCTAACCAATTAAGTGGGGGTCAGAGACAGAGGGTTGCTTTAGCTAGAGCTCTTGTTATAGAGCCGAAAGTCCTTTTATTAGATGAACCCCTTGGAGCTTTAGATTTGAAGATTAGGCAGGAGATGATGGTGGAACTTAAGCGGATCCATAGAGAAGTGGGTACCACTTTTATATATGTTACTCATGATCAAGGTGAGGCTATGGTTATGTCAGATAGAATTGCTATTATGAGGAATGGTAGGATTATGCAGGTGGGAAGCCCAGAGGAGATATATCTTCATCCTAAAAATACGTTTGTTGCTAAATTTATTGGAGAAGCGATTAATCTTATCGAAGGTGTATATAGAGAGGGAAGAGTAGAGAGTGATATAGGGATTATTAAAGTTTCACAAGACCTGAAACTTAGTGATGGGGTTAAGGTATATATAGCTATCCGTCCAGAACACATCCTAATAGGTAATGTAGAGGATTTAGATAATGTATTTTATGGTCGTGTCCTCCTCAAAATATTCAAGGGATCTTATATAGAGTTCCATATCGAGGTGGATATGAGGAAATTCATTATATTTAAGCCCTTCAGGGTGTCTGAACCACTTCCTGAAACCGGTGAGTCTGTAGCCTTTGGTTGGAAGGTAGACTCTGCCAATATACTGGTCGAGTAGTGTCAGTCTATCGATAAAGCCTTTATTAATCCACCCCTTCTTATATATGATGTGATTAAATTTTCAAATTTAATATATTCTGGGTTGTAATAAAGCAGTAACAATTTCTTTAGCGTTTTTATAAACTCCTTACTCATTTTAGCTATCCCACTGAAGACGTATGAACCCTCAAGGCCAGAATGTATATTTATTATATTTCCTTCGTCATCGACATCAAGAGAATATGTATATTCACATCTTACCTTCCTAGAGACTCCCAATGCATCACTATAGCTAAAGAAACCCTCTATATCTATATAATTTAGGTTGCAACCTAAATCTAAAATCAGGAATTCATCATTTTCGAAAAGCTGGAGGGTAGACAATATTCCACCTATAAAATCCTCCCTCACTATCTCTTTAATGATTACATCTACTCTATTATACTTCTTTTGTAGATACAATACATTATTTAATATTCTCTTGTCCACCAAATCAACCGTATTTATTACTACCTTGTTTACTCCGGGATAATCTATTATTTGAGCAATTACTGAGTTAAATAATTTTGTGTTGAATATATCTGTATGTATAAATGATATAATTTTCATATCCAAAATGTTTATATTTATATCTCAGAATATAACTAATCCCTTATATATCAAGCTATAACAGTGTTATATTTAGGTGTATCATTATGATTACCAAAATTATTGAGCCACAGGAATTGAGAGATCTTCTAGGCAAGGGTGAAGTTAAGGTGATTGAAGTTGATTACGATCCAAGTACAGCGTATGAGCTGGGACATATCCCTGGCGCTCTACTTATAGATTGGAAAAGGGATTTAAATAAGTATCCAGAGCGTGATATAATAGATCCGGAAGGATTTGAGAAGCTTATGTCTAGGCTTGGGATTTCGAATGATGATTTAGTGGTATTATATGGTGACTATAACAACTGGTTTGCTACTTTTGCATTGTGGGTGTTTGATCTATATGGTCATGATAATGCTAAAATATTAAATGGTGGAAGGAACAAGTGGATAGACTTAGATTATCCTATGACTAAGGAAGTTCCTAATGTGACACCAAGTAATTATAAAATAGCTAGAGTTGACCTAACTAGAAGAGCCACATTCTTAGATGTTATGAGGCGTTTAAGAGATCCTAATGTAGTGTTGGTTGATGTTCGAAGCCCCGCCGAATATAAGGGTGAAGTTACAGCACCACCAGAGTATCCCAATGAAGCGGCACAGAGAGGTGGTCATATACCTGGAGCAATAAATATTCCATGGGCTAAAGCAGTGAATGATGATGGGACGCTTAAGCCAATTGAGGAATTACGGAAGTTATATAGTGATTTAGGCGTTACACCAGATAAAGATATAATTATATATTGTAGAATAGGTGAGAGAGCCGCGTTCACATATTTCGTGTTACATCACTTATTGGGATACGATAAGATAAAGGTATATGATGGGTCCTGGAGTGAATGGGGTAACCTCGTCGGTGCCCCAATTGAGACTGATGTATAATGACTAATAAAATTATTGATTTACAAAGACTGTTAGAAGAGGAAG
>DQVL01000072.1 GCA_015661745.1 Thermoprotei archaeon
TAATCAATATGGAACCCGCCTGCTTAGCCACTCCATAAAATATTTTATAGTCAGTCATTACACCTGTGTGGGATAATACAGCATATCTACTTGGTTCTTCCCTCCCACCCTTATATATTATTAAAGGTTTTTTATATGTAAACTCTTTGACAACTTCGAAGAATCTCCTTCCATTTAAGATATTCTCGATATATATAGTCAACAACAACGTATCCTCATCATATTCAAAGAATTTTATTATCTCCTCCAATGTTATATCCCATTCTCTCCCCAACCCAATAAATTTTGAGACTCCTATTCCCAGGTTATATAGTCCATCCAATATTAATGTCCCGACCGCTCCAGACTGTGTTGCAATGCCTACTCCACCATATCCTGGGTATCCCTGGCGTTCCCCCGGATTAAATAATGTATTGATTCCCAGCTTAGGTATATACAACCCAATTGATGAAGGTCCTAGAACCCTCGACTCGGCATTGGTAAGAATATTTAATACCTTCTCCTTTATATCCGGGTTCTTTATATCAGTTATTATAACTAAAAATTTTACTCCCTTCGATATAGCTTCCTTCAATACATTGGGTAGGGCCGTCTCGTTAACAGATATTACTGCTAGGTCGACATCATATGGTATTGAAGATATTGATGGATAAGACTTCAACCCCTCTATCCTATCAGCATTGGGGTTTACAGGATATATCCTCCCCTTAAAATCCCTTAGAAAATTCTTGAGTATCACATGCCCAGGCTTTCCTGTATTCCTAGATGCACCCACTATAGCCGCGGATCTAACCCTAAACAATTCTTTTATCATTATCTACCTCTATAGTGGGGTGAAGTTATTTATATTCTACTTTACATCACACTAATATTAAGTAGGTGATGAACTAACTGGTGTCCCTCATGAAGGTCTTCTCATTTTTTACAGGGGGTAAAGACAGTACAGCTGCAATTTTGAAAGCTATTGAAGATGGATACCAACCTAATCTACTAGTTACTATCGTCCCAAAAAGATTTGATAGCTATCTATTTCACGCTATAAATCTAGGATATACCGGTTATCATGCTATGCTTCTAAAGAAAGATATTATATACTATGGTGTATCTGGTTTGAGGGAGAAGGAGTTGGATGAACTTCATCCACTAATATCTAGGTTGTATGAATCAGGATATACAATGGCTACTATAGGTGGAATATTAAGCAATTATCAAAGGAGAAGATTTGAAAAGATATTTAATATATATGGAATTGACTTATACAGTCCATTCTGGGGTTATCCATCTGATGAACTCCTCGATAGATATCTAGAGATGGGCATTAAATACATGATTGTATCTGTATCCTCGGGTGGATTAGATAGGGGTTGTCTCGGTTGGGTAATAGATGGAGATGACGATATCGATAGACTTATAGAGTTAGGTAAGAAATATGGGTTTAACCCCACTGGTGAAGGAGGTGAATATGAATCCTTCGTATTATATACACCTAAGTTCTGGGGTTATTTAAAGCCTAGTAAATATAAAATCTATTGGGATGGAGTATCCGGATATCTTGAACTTGAGAAGGTGGATATAACATCTGTAGATAAGGGTGTTTCAAGTAGGATCGATATCAATATATAGGTGATTAGATGGATTTTGACCTGGATGAAGAGGGGAAAATATGGGATCTAAAGGTTAAGTGTCCAAGATGTAACGAAGAATATGTTATATCCGAATACATCTATAACATTCCTCTACTAGGTAAAGTCATTCTATCTAGAGGACTATGTAATGGATGTGGATATAGATATAATGATGTTAGAGCGGCAGAGTCTGCTGGACCCCAGAGAATAAAACTATATATTGATGAGCCTGAAGACCTTAATATATTGGTTATTAGGGCTGCATCAGCATCTATATATATACCTGAGTTAGGCGTCTCTATAGAGCCGGGCCCAGCCTCCGAGGGATTTATAACTACTGTAGAGGGTATACTAGATCGGGTTTTGAAGATAATGGGTATGCTATATAGCGACGACTCTATTGATAAGGATGCATGGATGGATGTATATAACGCTATTTTAGATGCTAAGAATGGGGGGAAAGCCTTTACATTAATAATTAATGATCCTGATGGGATAAGTAGGATAATATCTGATAAGGTGGAGAAGGAGAGGCTATATCAGGATTAGATATATAACTATATTATTGATTTACTCCAATATAGTTTACTATGGTAAGGTATACACCTAGACTTATATATGTTGTTTTAGATGGTGGATCGGATGCCCCTGAATATGGCTCAACATCCTTTGAACTGGCGGATACACCTAATCTTGACGCCATAGCTAGAATGTCAAGAGCTGGATTATTACATGTATTGGGTGTAGGTGTTGCTCCACAGAGTGATGCAGCTACATTGAGTCTCTTAGGATATAATCCATATAGATATAGGGTGGGGAGGGGCCTTCTAGAGGCTCTTGGAATTGGTGTCAGGGTGAGAAAGGATTATGAAGTTGCTTTTAGAGGAAATTTAGCTACTGTAGAGGATAAAATATATATTGTTGATCGGCGATGTGGAAGGGATATATCAGATGATGAGGCGAGAAAGCTAGTTGAAAACATTAGATATATTGATTTAGGTATTCACGAAGGATATGCATATACATATCCCGCGAAGGGGCATAGAGTAGTAACTGTATTGGGTAGTAGGAAATATAGATTAAGCCCTAATGTGAGTAATATGGATCCAGCATATAGGAGGGTAGGATCTATATCAGAGGCTATTCAAAACCCCGATAGTAAAGTCATTAGATGTGAACCCCTAGATTCTAGTGAATCGAGTATTGTAACGGCTGAACTAGTAAATAGATACTATGATATAACCTATGAAGTATTGTCTAACCACCCTATAAATATTGAGAGGGAGACTCAAGATAGACTTAGATGTAACGCTATATTATTGAGGGATGCCGGGGTTAGACCAGATAATATACCGATGTTCCAACATCTATATGAGTTTAAAATGGCCTCTATAATTGAGATGCCTGTTGAGAGGGGTATAGCAAATCTAATTGGTTTAATAATTGCTGAGACAGGAGATTATAATATACCGGAAAATAGGTATGGATCCATGGTGGATAGGGCTTTGGAAATACTAGGGTTTTCAGATGCAGTATATATACA
>DQVL01000093.1 GCA_015661745.1 Thermoprotei archaeon
CCTCCTCTGGAATACAGAGTCTTCAATGGATAGCCAGCCCATGAAACATGGTTTAAGATCCTCCAATATATCGATCTTTACATACATTCACCCGGCTCCATGGATGTTCATCAATCATTTAGTTAAAAACAGACTAAATAGGGTTGAAATTGTAAATCTATTGGAAGGTATCTCTTGAAGCGTTATCTAGGTATATAACATAAATATATTTTGATATGGATAGGAGGAGGTTTATACAGATATTGATTGGTGGTGGATTGGCTGGATTAGGCGTCTATTACATATCAAATTTTATCGAGCCTATGCCAGGCTTTGATGTGGATGATCTAGTTTTTGACGTTGATATAGTTGGTGAGGAACTCGTTATTCCATGGAGTATCGAGGTTTTGGATGATGATATATATCTAGTTAGTGAGAGGATAGGTAGGTTAACCCTTGTAGACTCTGGTGTAAAGACTGTAGTTGCTGAGTATGACGTGGCTGTAGTTGGTGAGGCGGGGCTCCTAGGTATAGTTAAACATCCCGACTTCGATTTGGGACGTAGATATATCTATATATACATGAGCTACTATAGGGGAGATGAAATATTCAATAGGGTCTCGAGGCTGAGGCTATCTAGGGATTATAGGAGTATCGAGTCTATAGAGCCTATCTTAGATGGTATCCCCGGTGCATATATACATGATGGTGGTAGAATCCGTTTTGGACCTGATGGCCACCTCTATATATGTACTGGAGATGCGAATATACCTAGTCTAAGCCAGGATATCGATAGCTTAGCTGGCAAGATACTTAGAGTCTATGACGATGGTGAACCAGTAGATGATAACCCCTTCAACAACCATGTATATAGCTATGGACATAGGAATCCACAGGGTCTAGACTGGCACCCAATAGATAAGAGGTTTTTATCCAATGAACATGGGCCAATAGGGCATGACGAGATAAACGAGATAGTGAGAGGAGGTAATTATGGCTGGCCAATAGTGGTTGGATATTCAGATGATGAACGTTTTATACCTCCCCTCTATGAGACTGGACAGAATACTATAGCCCCATCAGGAGCATCATTTATAGATGGTAAACCATTTAAAATGGATGGCTATGTATATGTAATCGCCTGTCTAAGGGGGGAGAGACTAGCAATCTTCAACCCCATAGAAGGCTCTCTATACTCAATCTTTAACGGGATATATGGTAGACTCAGAGATATAAAATATCTAGGCGACTCAACAATAATATTCTCCACAAGTAATAGAGATGGAAGGGGATTCCCACAACCGGGAGACGACAGGCTTATAAAGATAACATTTAGATAATAGTCCCAATACCAAACTAAAAAAATCTCCTATCTTGTACCCAACCAACAAAATATAAACCCTATTTTTGTTTACGGTGTGTAAACATTTTTATGAGTAAAAATGCTTAAAATTGACTTTCTAGATTCTATGCTTAGGGATAGGGTGATGGTTATATATTCAAGGGTTGTGTATTATCCAAGACCCATGTATATTTTATACCCTACCATTGGATGGTATTCCTCATAAAGTCTAGGCGGCCACATCCTATTACGCCCGATATCTAGGCTGGGGGGTATGCCCCCCACCATTCACAACCTAAGTATTTCGGTTTATGGGTAGCCTTACAATCAATGATATTTATTGGATATCTAATCCTCCAAGGCCTTAACCTCGAGTATCTCTATGGGTCCCCCCTACATATATCGTGGCTAGATCCTACCTAACCTTGGCCCTAAACCATATCGTTAAACCATCAACCCTATACCCATCAGGCAGGTTCAATGGCTGAAACCTATCACCATCATCACCAATTATACCGTGGAAGCCGCCATCCAAGCCTATCTACTTGACTGGGCTATACACCTCGAATATCCCCCAATCTCCCCTGAACCAAAATCCCCCATTGAAATATATTGTTAATGGCTTTTACACGTTAACCCTATTCTCTTGGATGGATTGAGGTAAATACGATATATACCCGACACCCTTAAATCCCGAAAAAATTATTTTGTAAAAGAGGCTTGAGGTAGATTCACCTCCTTTATCTCCTATATCTAACGTTCCCTCTTGACTATATAGTTCAGTCTCTTCCCCAGGATATAAGATTATAGCAAATCTAATTCTGAAAGCATCCTTATACCCATGCATCTTAGTAATATCATCAGTTTTTGGGCCAAGTTTAATACTATCCCCCTCCTCCTTTTTATCTATCTTGAATTTTGCATCGAATACCCCGACTAGTTTATTCCTATAAAGTAGTGAGAAGTCCGGCTCCAACCTCTTTTTAGAGTATGACTCTGGATGATACCTATATATCAACCTGTATCCATTATTAAAGGCCGCTTCAAAACCACTCTCCATACCCCGGAACCCAACTTTTATATGTAATTCAGGTATTTTATTTTCGAATACCTCTCCAAGATCCTTAACCAATTTGAAGAAACACCAATACTCATATAAGGTTGGGATATCCTTACGATCAATCGCATCCCTTAACCCCTCAAAGAAGGGTGTATATGTTTTAAATTTCTTCCATAACTCGAAAAGCTCTCTGTACCCATCCTTCCTTAATAAGACTTGAGAATTGTATGGGAATACGCTCATCTCAGAGATATCCGAGAATAGGCCACTCACTAGATACTCCTCCAGCCTAGACCTAAAATTAGATAATTCATTCAATTCCTCTCTTAACTGTTTATTATAGGGAATATCTTTCTCAATTTCATATCTGGTCGATAGGATGAACTGTGTCCAATACAATAGTTCCCCTAGGAAGTACTTCACAAACCTGTTTTCAGGTGTATCGGGGCTCTCAATCATTCTATCGGATAAGATCTTGGTGGGTAGGTATCCCTTAAACATTTTCGACGTGATATTTCTTGATTTAGATTTAACTAAATATTGAGGGTTATGTAACATCCATATATAAGTGTTTTCCGAGATATACCTGGCATGTATAACATCAACTATATCATTAGTTACCTCTAGCTTCTTATGTAGCCTCCTAATGATTTCCTGGGTCGCCCCCAGGATATCATTTGAATATCTCCTTAAATAATGGAATATAAAGAGTGGATGTGGAGGGGTATCTGACTCAGTATATTCAATGGATGTAGGGGCAACCAGCTCGAATGGTAGGATATACTGATAACCAACTAGTTCCTCAACCAATTTACTAGTAAATTCTAGCTGGAGCCGCCTCAATTCCTTAATGTCAACCTCTCTTCCAATCATAATATCTGATATTTTTTTAGATACAACGATAATCTTTGGGTATTTAAGATTAATCTTTCTACCCGGCCCATCATATATCCTTAGCTCCGACTTACCAATGTAGTTTGTAAAGTTGATAGTAACCACTTTGAGTCTAGATGACTCAGCTTCCCTGATTCCGATTAGAGGTTCATTCCATAGATAGACAATGGGTGTCTTGAAGCCTTTTAGGATTAAATGGTAATCCTTAGTCTCATACATCAATAGATATTCTTCCCCGCCGATTACATCTTTATCCTCAAATTCTATTTCAACACTTCTCTCTGAGTCTTTATAAATGACGTCGCTGTTAACCATGGGAAATCACTATCTAGTTATGAGAAGTTTTAAGTCAATAAAATGATGTATAGCCAGTCTCGTATAGAGACCTCAACATCCTTAAACATTTTAACGCAGTATGTTTAAAACGATATTCTGAGTGGCCTTCCCCTCTAGCCAGGGACTTCTCTATATCCTCTATCTTCTCAGTAACCACGCTTATTAAATCTAATCCATATTCGGCACCAAACACTGTTTTATAAAGTTCCTCTACCCCCCTCCTTCCTAAGTCTCTATAATCCTCAACCTTTTCATCTTGTTTATCCCTCCTCTTCAGTAATTCTAAGAGTATTAAAAGTGGCTTCTCCAGTCTCCTCCTATTCCCATGAAACTTCGGTAAAATCTTCATCTTAATCGCTAGATCAAATATCTCGTCTTCCGACTCGAATCCAACTATTTCCTTCCTCCAGCTCTCCATCGCATTTATATAGAATAGTGTAATCTCATCGACTACCCTATATCCAAAGTGGAGGTCAAAGGGTTTTAAAGCCATATTAAGGATATTTAAAAACTTAAAGTAACTATCCTCCTTCTCCCTCAACTTCTCTATAGCCTTTAAAATATCCTCCTTTGAGACACATGTAAATGTCCTCCTAATAAACTCATTATTTCCACCCTTTAAGTCCTCAATTATACTACTTCTAAGCTTCTCAGCTAGATCATCCCCTCCACCCTCTTTTTCCCTATGCTCTTTCCCCAACTCACCATATTTATCCAAGTCTACATTGTGTATCTCTATAGTGAATGCTCTATCAAGCACTTTAGGGCTAAACGTATAGGTTGTCTCATCTATATTCACAGTCCCAACAATATATAGATTAGGTGGGAGGTTTAACTCCATGGGGACGCCTTCATTCTCCAGCTTATCGATTGAATGTATTTTAATGGATTCCTCGGTAAGACATTTACTATCTCTTCCTGACTCGAGTATACTTAAGAAATCAGAGAAGTAATACTCTACATGAGCTAGATTCATCTCATCAAGGATTATGATATATGGTTTGGCATTTCTACCCTCCCTCTTATATTCCTCGTAAGCCCTCTTCAGAAAGTTTATAAAATCCTTGTTAACATATTCATCTGTAATTGGGTTATAGTAGCCAATTAGATGCTTAGGATCGGTCCAGTCAGGTCTAACACTTAAAAATATGTGGGTCTGCTCATCTCTACCCTCTATTAGCTTAGCGAAATATTGGGCGAGTTTAGTCTTACCAGTTCCACTTATACCTGATAAAATTACGAATCCCTTAGTTTTAAGAGCAACATAAAATTGTGCTATATCCCACCTATTAAATAGAAGCCCCGCTCCCCCATAATACTGATCTAGGGTTATAGGTTTAATGAGCGTCTCCGTCTCCGAGGCGCTCCCCCCATCTAATGAGTTATCCTTCCTCCCTCTCTTACCCTTAGCCTTACCAAGCTTTCTCTCAAGATCCCATTTTATAGCAAAGTAGAAAGCTATCTCTAACAACCCATAATCAAGCTGACTAACATAATCCTGTAAAGCCTTATCCCTATAAATATTTTCTATGAATTTCCTATAATTCTTTAGCTTCCTATCAGTCAATTTTTCCCTTTCTACATC
>DQVL01000101.1 GCA_015661745.1 Thermoprotei archaeon
CATGAACCCCCAGAGATATCATCGACTCTATATGGAGTTAGACCTATAAACTATCCAGATGACGACTTTATAATCAGAAAGATAGGTAAATATATATTCACCTATGGGATAGACTCACCAGGATATACGGCGGCACCACTAATATCAGATATAATATATAAGATGGTCAATACTGGAGATAGATATATAGAGTTGACAAAGGATAATCTAATGAGATACATAGCCTAACATATTATTAGGAAATAATAAAATAATCAAAATATTGTTTATACTTTACATGTATTATCAATCTCTCGATCAAGTATATACATATATTTTGAAGCTAATAATGTTTAATATATCTATTAAAGAGGTGCATATCTATGCCTAAGTTCGCATGTAGAGATGTAGGTGTAGACTGTGGATGGGAGGCTGAAGCGGAGACTATGGATGAACTCCTCAACATGATAATGCATCATGCCAAGCATGACCATGGTATGGAGGAGATTCCTCCAGAGCTATTTGAAAAGGTTAAGAAGGCTATAAAGGAGTAGATTCGGCAACACCCCCCACCTTTTTTATAATTTAGAACCCCCATATCCTTCTTCTAACATCTAAATCCTTCATAATACTCTCTACATCACCAGAGTATATAATCTCCCCCCTATCTATACCGTATACCCTATCTACAAGATCTTGAATACGCTTTATATTACCGGATTCAGTTATCAATATACCTATCCCCTCCGCTTTAATCCTCCTTATTATCTCTCTAACCGAGACAACGATCTTTGGTGCCAACCCCTCTAGAGGCTCATCCAACAATATGATCTTAGGATTTCTAACTAATGCCCTAGCTATAGCTAGCATCTGCTGCTCCCCACCACTTAGATGTATACCCTTACGATCAATAATCTTACCTAACTCAGGGAAATATGTAAATATATCCTTCAATACATCCTCAGGTGGAGACCCTCCATATGCAACCTCAAGATTCTCGAGAACGGTTAAATCTGGGAATATATATCTTCCTTGGGGAGCCATTGTAATACCCAATCTAGCTATTTCATATGGCTTAAGCCTCCTTAAATCAGTCTTTGAACCATCTATCTCTAGATATATAGATCCTTTTGAAGGTCTAACTAGACCCATTATAGTATTTAAAGTAGTGGTCTTTCCAGCTCCATTCCTCCCAATTAAACCTACAACCTCACCTTTAGAGACATTAAGTGAGATGTTATTCAATATCTTTACACCACCTATATGGACATCGATAGACTCCATAATAACCTTCATATAACTTCACCACCTAGATACGCCGATATCACCTCAGACATCTTTACGACTTCATCTGGTTCGTCATACGCCAATACAGAGCCTTCATGCATAACCATTAGCATATCAGAGACCTCTCTAACTACATCGAGGTCATGCTCAACAACTATGAATGATACCTCACGCTCCCTTCTAAGACTCCTAATTAGCTCAACCATCTCAAGCTTCTCAGAATATGTAAGCCCTGAAGTAGGTTCATCTAGTAATAGGATATTTGGTTGTTGAGCAAATGATAATGCTATATCCAGTTTCTTCCTCTCTCCATGGGATAACTCTCTACCATATCTATATTCCGAGTCTTCCAAGCTAAATATCTCTATAATCTTTTCAACCTCCTCCTCGACATCATTAAAGGAGCTGTATGCCCTATTAAACCTGTTTATAAGCCGCCTATATGTTAATATAGAGAGTCTAATATTATCCCTAACAGTCAATCCATCAAATATATTAGGGATCTGGAAGCTTCTTCCCACACCTAAAAACGTTATATAATATGGTGATCTCCCTGTAATATCTTTTCTATCACCATTTAAATATACATATACCCTACCCTTATCAGGCTTTACAATACCACTCAATAGATTTAATAGAGTCGTCTTTCCAGCTCCATTTGGACCGACAATCGATAGTATCTCACCCCTAGATAGTTTTAATGATACATTATTCACAGCATGTACATTACCAAACCATTTATGGAGTTCAGATGCCTCTAAAACGTATTTAACCGCCTCTGACATATCTAAGCACCCGCTCAAAAATCCCTACTATACCATATGGAGCTAGATATACAAGTAAAGCGAGGATAATACCTAGTGTCAACTGCCAAAACTCAGTCAGGTTCATGGCTTGAGTATTTATATATATAAATATGAGGCCGCCTATGAAGGCCCCCAAAACGTTTTTGGATCCACCTATGATAGTCATTATCACTATTATTGCGCTGAATGTCCAGAATGCTATATCAGGTGTTATAGCCCTATTTAGAGGTGCATATAACATCCCAGCTATAGATAGGTAGAACCCACTCAATACAAAGCTTATAAGTCTAACCCTCCTAACATCCAATCCAAGTGCCTCCGCCCTATATGGATTATCCCTAACCGCTTGGAAGCCAAGTCCCAATGGAGTTCTAACAATCCACCATGCAAGGATTACTAGGATGAATACAATTATATATATTAAGTAGTAGTATCCCCCTATATCACTGGGGAATCTAGGGATGCCATAGATGCCTTCATCTCCTCCAGTAATATCCCTCAATTTAATTATCAATGCATATATCAACTGTGCAAAGGCTAGTGTAAGCATCGCAAAATATATTTCTGTATGTCTAAGACTTAGATAGCCAGTTACAATAGCCACTGTAAAGGTTAGTGTAAAAGCCAATAATATACTCATTAACGGGTCGAGATTAAGTTTAACCAATCCAATTGCAAGTCCATATGCTCCCGCACTCCAGAACATGGCGTGTCCAAAGCTTAGTAAACCTGTATATCCATATAGAAGATTAAAACCTACAGCGGCCAATCCATATAACAATCCAACTGAGAGGAGCCTAACATTATATATAGATAGAAATTGGGGTATCACAGCTAAGAATATAAAGAGGGTTATTAGGGAATATAATTCATTATCTATTTTAAACATCATCGCCTCTCCCTCATCTCCCTCCCAAATAATCCAGTAGGTCTAAACATTAGGATGATCGCCATTATAATGTATATCAAGGCAATCTCGAATACTGGATATATAATCGCCATGAACACTCTTGATAGTCCCACTATCAATGAACCTACGAATGCCCCTAATATACTTCCCATCCCACCAATGACTATGACTGCGAAACTAAGTACTATAGCGTCTCCACCCATCCCTGGAGAAGCTGTATATAATGGTACTGCCACACCACCTGCAAGGCCTGCTAAACCCGCTCCCAATGCAAATGAGAGGGCAAAAAGTTTATCAGTGTTTATACCTAGTATAGCCGACGTCTCTAGACTATATGATATAGCCCTAATCATCTTCCCATATATAGTCTTTGTAAAGAACCAGTGTAGGAGGAGTGCGACACCCAATGCAATCAATATAGTTGCTATAAAATATACTGGTATCTGATATTCACCTACCGATAAACTCCATCCAGGTATCGTTGGGAATGCTCTATATTGAGCACCCCAAATCATCTTAACAATATCATCTAATATGAATATTAATGCAAAGGTTAGGAGGAGCTGTAGATCTTGTGGCTTATTATAAAGTGGTTTCAATAGGATACGTTCAATATATATTCCTAGGGAGGCAACGACAGCTATTGAAGCTATATATGCGATGACCATCGAATACCAGCTCAATCCAAGCCATAGAATAACCACTGTAAATGTAATGTATGCACCCACCATATAGAGGGCTCCATGGGCTAGATTTAGGATCTTCATTATACCATATATCAGGCTTAAACCAGATGATATTAGAAATAAAATTGATGCAAAGAATAATGCATTAAACAGTTGAACAATAAATAAATTTATATCCATATACTCCACCATAACAAAATATAAAAATAAAAAGTATGGGTGGGATTAATCAACAGCTCACCATAGTTGTAAGGGGCTCGGGAACAACCTTACCAGGTGGATAAACAACTAGTTCATCTAGAATTGGAATTGGATATGTTGGACTACCCCTCCTAAGACGGCCCCAGAAGACATCGTAAAGACCTTGGTGATCCTCAGGCCTTATATAAACCGGGCCCATCGGACCAGATACGGTGAGGCCCTCCAAAGCAGAGATTATCTCATCAACATCTGGCCATGAACCCTTCATCACATATGCAGATTCAATCGCCTTTTTAATAGCATATATAGCTGTATAACTAGTAGCTGCCACATAGGGTGGGTAGGCACCAGTTTTTCCTCTAAAGTTTTCTACGAATAATCTATTTAGGGGATATACATCATGTGGTGGATATAGGAACCAGTATCTCCCACTGCCCCATACATCTACATTATCGGGGACATTATCATTACCTATAGCCTCTAGAGTATCTGTGGCACCTAACATAGCATTCATATAGACCTTTACAGAGTCGAAGAGACCCTTTGCTATCGCCTGCTTGAAGAATGTAGCTGCATCACCACCCCATAAACTAGAGAATAGGAGATCTGCACCACTAGCCTTTATCTGATCAATATATGTTCCATAGTCGGTGGTGAATAAAGGTGTATATATTGGATCTAGAAATTCTAGGTCTGGCATCAAATCCTGGAGAGTACCCGAGAATATAGCCCATGAATCATATCCATATGCATAGTCAGGACCTATATTAGCTACCGTAGTTACATCACCCTCATACAATTCTTTAACGAGTTGAGCAGCCATTATATCAATCGGTTCCTCATACATACTAATTCTAAAGATGAACCTTCTTTTGGCACATTCGGTCAGCTTTGGAGTAGCTGCATGAGTAACTATAAATGGTATCTGAAGCTCATCCTCAACCAATGGAATAACCTTTAAAGCGTCACCACTACTATCTAAACCAACTACAAATTCTGCACCCTCATCCTGAACCATTTTACTAATGTTATCTAATACACGCTCCCTATCAGCTTCATCCTTGCTAGTCAATTCAATCGTTCTACCCAATATACCACCATTTCTATTAATCTCCTCGACAGCCAATTCTATAGCTGCAGCTGCATTTGTACCGTAAGTCCCGAGGGTACCAGTCATAAAATAGATGTAACCGATCTTCAAGGGTTCATCGGGAACGCCTGGAAGCCCCTCAACGGGAGTTTCAACCTCTCTAACCCTCTCAGGAGCTGTTAAGAAACCCACTCCATAACCGACTGCTAAACCAGCTACACCGACACCAGCCAGTTTGACCCATTCCCTTCTAGAATCCGACACCTGGGTCAACGCATCACCCCAGCAGTTAATATTATATATAATCTTTAGACATCCATTAAGAATCCATATATATATAGTCTCCCGGATAATGATTAATGGAATTATAAAAACTATCAACTTCTATCAATAAAAGATGAATATATCCTACTCATGAAGGGTAAAGATGAGCGTCTTAGTAAAGCTGGATACCTCTTGATAATCGCTTCACTCCAGTTCACAATATTTTGGAAGATTGCTGAGTTCCTCAGAGATGAATATAGTGTTTCACGGGACGTAATAAGTGCATTGGGTATAGGGGAGAATAGCTTATTATTCAACTCATCAGTTATATTACTTGGTTTATCGGGTTTGGGAGCTGTATATATACTTAAGGATTATGATAGGATATTCGCTACACTACTTTTTATATCAAGTGTAGGTGCAATCGGTGTGGGAATATTTCCTATGAATATATCACTGCCACATACAATCGCCGCCTTATTAACTTTCCTATTTACAGGCTTGGCTACACTCTATAGCTATAGAATTGAGGAGTCAACGCTGAAATATATATGGCTAATACTTGGAGTAACAAGTCTAACTGCCTTAATACTCTTCATAACTGGAAATTATATGAGTATTGGAAAAGGAGGTATGGAGAGACTTATAG
>DQVL01000004.1 GCA_015661745.1 Thermoprotei archaeon
CACCAACTAAAGTGTTATATATTGGGAATTTGCTTCTCGGATACTCAAACTCTATAATCTCATGATACACCTCACTAGGTAGTAGTATCCCCCCAGAATATCCCGTATCTAGAGACAATTCAAACTCTCTCCACCCCAGCCTACTATTGAATATAGATACTTTAAGAATCGGCCTACCACCTTCATACTCGAGGCATTCTAGAGCTCTATAGAGCCCCATAGCCACTCTCCCTCACCACGCTCCTCACCCGCCCTATAAATTATACATTTTCTAAGTCCACGTTCTCCGAGGATTTTATATGCCTCCCCCAAGTTATCCACGATACCTATTACCTCCCTACCCAATACCAATACATACTTGCCACTATACTTCGCATCGAGCTCATCCCTAACCCTATCTATATAATCGCTCGAGTGGGACTCCCAAGCCTCAACATCGGAACCCATATACTTTGAGAGCCAAAGCTCCATCGCCTCGTTAAAAGCCTGGGACAATGTGATACCCCTCAAGACAGCCCCAGCCTTAAACCTCCTATATAACTCGGGGTCTAAAGACCTAATAAGAGTCGGTTTCATAAATATAGAATATCAAAATAAATATATATAATTTATCATGATTATCAAGATATACCTGATTAATTAGATATCCAAAAAATTCAACACCATGACTTTATCCCTAAAACCACAAACCATTATCCAATCCCATCCATAACCCACCCCCTCGATAAAGTAAAATTTTATATGCATATCCTACTTCCATTATATGATGTAGTTATGGAGTATATTCTACGAGTATATAGTAGAGGATAGTGGTTATACCGGCCGAAGATATGGGGAGGTTCAATATTAAATCGAGGATATTACTTAAAGGATGAGATAATATAAAGGAAAAATTTATCTTTTTATAGAATGGACTGTAAAAAATACTAGATCGAGATCCGAAGGCATCTTTAATAGTTTATCTCAGGATAAAGTTATTTTCCCTACACCATTTAGGCTCTTAAAATTTTATGAAACAGATAAGCATTGGGAATATCCCATTCCTCAGCTTATCACAGGTAATACCTATTAATGTTATATTTTTATCTTTTTGTTGCTTACGGGACCCCATGTGTAAGTGTGGGGATATGCAGGGGATGGGTTGTAGGCGATAGTTTTAAATTTTCCTGTAAACATTGAATTTTCTGGGATGTTCCCATTGAGAAATATGGTTTGAGTAGCCTATTAGCCCATGCCTTAACGAGAGGCACGGGATGGGGGAGCTGTGAAACCCCCAAACCCCCAGATGAAGTTCTAGCGGGAAGCCAGGATGGAACGGATTAAACCAGATCCATCAAGAGGGGGTCGTTTATTCCATCAATAACTCTATTATATGTATTCTATATAGTTACTATTGCCATAGTTAACTTAACAACCTCAGATATATTTGGTTTTTTATGGTATTCCACTAATCGAGGCTGGGTTGATCGTATTTTTAATTGGTCCCTTATACGCATTCCTCGGAATGACTTTAGTCATTTGGGGTTCAAGTAGGGCAAATACCGTTAGAGACGCAAGTAACTACGCTGGTTTATTAATATTGCCACTTTTAATTATTGTGATAAGCTCTCTAATAGGGTTAGCAGTGATTAACATATATAATGTTTTATTAATAGCATTATTCTTTTCATAACTGATGTTGCTTCCTTTTATATCTGTTTTAAGATGTTTGATAGAGAAAGATTGATTATTATGCAATAGGGAAATATAGATAAACACAACTAACAATGTATGTCGTCTCTACTTATTTAAACGTATCTCATTAATCAAGATGTATTTATAAAAAGGAATATTAAACAATATAGTTTTGAATTGTGTAACTCCATAAGAACTTGAGGGTGAGGGAAAATCATCAACTATGTCGGATAGAATAGGATGTAACTATAATCAATAGAGGAGATTATAGAGTGGCTGGTCTACATCCAAGAAATATAGAAACTAGAGATATTGTGGAACCTACCGAAATGGATATTTTGATCCAAGGGTCAAGATTTACTCCTGATGGGTCTGGAACAATTAGAAGTAAGTTACATGTCACATCGGAAAACAATGAAGAGGCTGGAAAAAGTTATTGTAATTAAACCATTCAATGGTGATGAACCAGATATTCAATTTGAAGATGTAAATATAGGTGGGCCTTATTAACTAAGCCCTAATAAATATATCATGTTCTGGATTGAATTTCAAATATGATTAGCTATATAGATTTATCGATAGCCGGGAGAGCATAGAAAACCAAGAAAATATAGCCACCATAATAGCCAAAACCCATATATTTATACATTCCATACCTTGGGTAGAATAGAATATATGATTATAATTTAAACTATAGTTATTAAGTCTCTAGAAGATACTCAGATAGAATTGTAAAGGTTATGAATAAGGTAAACGTCTCCATAGCCAACAATGGAAGATCAAACGGCCCAGCTGGAATCTCTGGGTCAGAGATTGCTACAGCTAGTGGGATGATGGGTAGACTAAATATAAATATGAGCATGGGAATTAGGAACGACCTTCCCTCAGAGTACATTACAAGAGCTGATGTGAATGAAGCGATTATAGATATATTTAGGGAGAATATGATTAAGGTGTAAACAATATCCATAGATAATTTAAGGGTGGACATAGTGAATAGAGTTTGAAAGCCGAGATAGACTATACTCTGGGTAAATACAAGTATATATGTATAGAGTGATTTAGAGAGGAATATTATTGGAGCTGGTATAGGGAGTAGCCTAACACCATATATTGTCTTCTTATCAACCTCCCTAACAAATGAGCTATATGTAGTGAATATGCCTAAGAATACAATTATAATCCATAGAGATGGTATAAACAATTCCACCCTTAAAAATTTGGTTATAATATGTGATATAACTAGTGAAGAAGCTATTATAAAGGCTAGCGAGGATAAATATTCATATCCCCTCCTAACTTCAATAGTGAGATCCTTCCTTATATTAATATATATCTGTTTAATAATGTTGGAATCTGAACTCATGGAGTTTCCCATCCCTCAATTCTCTAATTGTAAAATCAATCTCAAGATCTCGATAGACCTGATATAGATTCTCTAGATTAGATATGGTAAAAATTGTTATACGGTCTAAATAAACATCAGCCAAGACTCTAAGGAAATTCTTATATGCAACCATATCCAAACCTGTAAACGGCTCATCCAATAAGAGTAGTCTAGGGTTATTAAGGAAAGCCTTCACTATATTCGCTCTCTTTCTCCAACCATAAGAGAGAGTCCCCACCCTACTCCCCCAGTATTTTTTAAGTCCCAAGGCTTCTACAAGCCTATCCACCAGCTCCAAACCATCTCCTCTATATAATATACTATAATATCTAATATTCTCCTCCACCGATAACTCCTCATACAATATATTTTCATGTAGTAGAACCCCTTGAAACCTATTTCTATATTTCCTACTAGACTCTCCATTAAATAATATTTTCCCCTTTGTAGGAGTTACTAATCCAGCTATAATCTTTAATAAAGTCGTCTTACCCACACCATTCTCCCCATATATACATATAACTTCAGATTCAGAAACCTCAAAATCAATACCCTTTAAAACCCATTTACCACCATATTTCTTCCATATATCTAAAAGCTGTAATTTAAGCATTAGACTACACCAGAAAAAAAATATTTAATCCTTATATGCCTCGATCTCCTCCTTTGAAGGACATTTAAATAAGACATTATCTGCATAGATATAGCCCTCTTCCGGATAATAAACTCCATATATAGTTACCTGTGCATAGCTAGTTGAATTATCCAGCTGTAAAAGACCATTATATATAACCGGTAAATCGGTATAGCCATCTGTTATTATAAATATCATGTGTGTACCATTCCACCTTACACTACCAGCCGAGACATTACCCATAACCGATACTCTAGAGACTGAAGTGAGGGTTATAACCTCACTCACAGTAAAATATTTAGAGGTAAATAATCCTATAACACCTAGAGATGCAAATGCTATCACAAATGGAATAAGAATAATTAGTAGCTTAACCCTATTCTCCTCCATCCACCCCCACCCCCTTATTAATTAGTAGATAGATAGTGGCTAAAGCACCGATATACAATACTATAGCTATATATACACCCCAATACATTTCATTCCACCCCCCGCCGTAAAAAAACCCTATAGTATAGAAGGTAAAAGGATATAAGGATGAGGAAACTGACTAGGACCTTAGGCCATAAAATCAATTTCATATTGGATGTCAGTGGCTGCCCGGGAATCTGTGTATGTAGACTCTGAAATAATACTGCAGAGAGGTATGTTAAAGGTAGAGTTATATATGCAGCAATAGCATATACCGATGAGAAAACCCTAGCTCTATCTATATCCGATATCGATTTTCTGAGGGCGAGGTATCCAATATAGGCTAATAATAGAGTTAATGTAGAGGTTTGCCTAGGATCCCAATTCCATGGCGAACCCCATATCTCACTTGCCCATAACATACCAGTTACTATCGCAACAAATCCATATATCAAACCTAGGATAACGCTTATCTGGACAATAGCGTCATACTTTAATCTTCCCTTATATAGATATAATATACCTCCAGCCAGTGCTATGGTGAAGGCTGCAAACATGTTCCACGCAGATGGAATATGGATAAAGATTATTAGATATGACGTAGGATCTCTACCCATAGTAAGGGAGGGTGGATAAGCCTTAACCATAATAGCATATATCATTAAAAGTAGATCGATGGATATTAGGATTCCAAGCAAAATCTTAATATTCCTGTCAAACATTTTTGTTCACCTCCTCCCTGATAATAGATTTGGGGAGCCATCTATCAAGGAGGTGTATCACCTCCCCAATTATTAATAGGGCAAATGATATATAGAGGAGTTTGATTAATGGTATCTTCTTATAAGAAATTAGGATCCCACTCTGCATCAAAGCCTTATCAGAGCTCCATGAAATACTGTGATTCCTAAATAATTCATTATCTATGCCTAGCATATCAGCGAGAATATCTGTTATATGAGAATATACGAACCTCTCTATATCCGATGTCGATGTGTTCGCAAGTGAATATGCATGCATACCATATAAATATATTAAGTCAACTACCGACATTGATGATGGTACAATATAATATTCATCCAACCCCTTTGATATAATTATAGGCTCAATAATCAACCCACCATGACCCTTAAGTATATTACCAAAGTTAAACCTAGCTGATCCAGATACAATATATTTATTACCTCCATCCAACACCTCAAAATATAGGATAGCCACTGACTCCTCAGGTATTACAGGCAGGTCAGCCATAGGTTGACCAGCCGGAATCGATACCCGCCCCACAAGCCCTCTAAACTCGGCACCTCTATATACAATTTCAATCCCACCTAAATCTAATATATTATCCCTCTCAGCCAATCCATCAATGAAGTATCCCTGGTTATAGGTATAGGGCCCACTAAAAAGTATAGCTAATATCATGAATGGAACTGAGGTGTGAAGTATCTTTAAACCTAGATCTCCATATATCCTTACGAAAAATATTCTACCCAACCCATATAATGTTACCATTAGAGCTGATAGAGCTAATGGAATTAAGAAGTTGATTATCATATTGGTATATATACTTGATATTGGTGACCAGTATATACCAGTAAATGGAGTAGTTAGGGAGAAGACCCCACTAATAGCAAGGGATGGAACGGCATATCTCTTTACATAATCAAATATATCTCTAAAGTATCTATGTATATTGCATCCAGGGAAGAAAGCTAGAAAAATAGCTGTAAACGGTAATGACAAGTAATTATATATGGAGATATCTAATGCCAAAGCTCTATCCGTAAAAAATGAGTATATACTTTGTGACGCAAGGATTGTAAGTAAAACTATATATATACCTAGGATTGACAAACCACTTATAGTTATACTTCCCTTATAGACATCATTAAACACATCTTTATATCCATTAAATTCCATATCTCGAAGAGTATTCAATGCATAGAATAGGAAGGGGATCATTAAAATCATTGATACAACTCCAGTAGAACTTACTGCAAAGCCATGTAGTGGTGAGTATAACCCACCCCTAGTAACATATGCAGCGAAGAATATCGAGAAACCAGAGAGAGAAAGAATAGAATACTGGATTCTATGATTCAAATATGATAGATGGAAATATCCTGTAAGGGCAAGCCATGGCAATAACAAAGCTGTCTCAACAGGATCCCATACCCAATATCCACCCCAGCCAAGGGTATTATAGGACCAGATCCCCCCAACAATATTCGCTATAGAAATTGTTATCCATCCAAGTGACGCATAAAAATTTATCTCTTTCTTTGTAAGATTGGATATAGCTGAAATAGCAGCCAATACAGTCAATGAATATCCTAAAAATACAAATGGTGGATGAATAAAATTCCAAAAATTCCTTAAGAGGGGGTTTAGGCCTAACCCCTCATTACAACACCCCTCGAATGCCCTAAGAGAATCAGTAGTATATAATGAGGCTCCTAAAAAAACTATAAAAATGTTAGATAACGAAAAGAATTTGATATAATTTGATTCTCCAGCATTTAAAATCCCTCCTCTCAACCTTATA
>DQVL01000141.1 GCA_015661745.1 Thermoprotei archaeon
CATCATTCCATTACCCATCATTCCATTACCCATCATTCCATTACCCATACCCGGTACTGCCATCCATGGCATTCCGAATCCCATGTTATTGGGGAAAGCTGTTGCTATACTGAATCCCAAGACGAGTAATCCAAGTAATCCTACCAAGACAATTCCTAGACTCTTCATATGTCTTCACCGGTATTATCTATATGTTGAAACGATATATGGATGTTGCCTGTAACAGTTGAAACGTTTTTATATCATTGTTCTAAAGATTCTTCAGTCTCTTTTTTTACATACTTCTTTATAATCCAATCCACGAGAATTACTTCATTAGTATTACCCACCGGTTTTCTATATACAATATTTCTATCTTCTAACCTTTCGATAACTCTATGTATCTGCACTCTATTCATTCCCAACTCCCATCTAAGATCTTTCTGAAGCATCTTACCACCATTCCTAATAAGAAGTTCAACCACTTTTCGCTCATCATCCCTCAATACTTTAAATATATCAGGTTCCTCATCATCCATTGACTTATGAATTATATTAGATTCATTAACTCTTATACCACCAGATTTTGTTATAGTCTCCCTTGACGAGTTATAGATTAACCCAATAATTATAAGGAAAAATATTATTAGGAATATCCAGAAGGGGATGAACACGTTAAACATGTGTATACCCATATTCATCATACCACCCATCATACCCTGTGGAGCTGAGAAGAAGCTGCCCATAAAAAGCATCATCAATATCGGAACCAATATAATAAGTAGAATCAACCCAAGCAAAACAATTAATATTGTATGGATAAACTCTTCAGACATTTCTTTCAACCCTATTCAGACTATTTTGATCCCATTAGATAATGTTCCACCTGAAATATAAAGTTCACACCTTAATAGATCCAGTATATTATAAATAATACATACATCATGATAAGCCAGATTATATTTTAATCTTGCCTGGTAGTAAAGAGATTATTATACAGTTAGGAAATAAATTTATAAATATGAGGTTATATATATAAATCTAATAGATTCTATGAGTTAAATATCTATCAAAAATAGTTGGATATGATTTATATATTATCCTATATATAGAGGTATTATAATTGAAATAAATAACTCGACTTAAGGGGTTGAGAACTTGCATATTAGTGGAGGAGATGAGGAGGGAGAAAGGTATTCATATATTGCTGGATTTGGAGGGTATAGAAGAGAAAATCTTAGACGATTCTCTATATTTAAATAATCTCATTGATAAAGTCGTCAAGGAATCGGGTCTCAAATCATTTGGGACATTATATCATAAATTTGTTCCTCAGGGATTTACATCAGTTACGCTATTATCTGCTAGCCACATATCTATACATACATGGCCAGAGTATGGATATATTGCAGCTGATATATTTGCTTGTGAAGAGCCTGAGAAAGCTGTCAAGGCAGCCGATATATTGATTAGGGAGTTGAAGCCTAAGAAGGTTAAGAAGATCATCCGGAGAAGGGGATATATATTTACTGGTTATATAGTGGCTGATAGGGATGGAGTATCACATAGAGAAGATTAGGTATAGGAATGGGGTTATAGAGATTAGATATCCAATACATAAAATCTTATTTAGGGGAAGGAGTAGATATCAGGATATACTGGTAGTGGAGTCGATATTCGGGAAGATGCTTATATTAGATGGTGTCCTACAGCTAACCACCTATGATGAAGAGATATATCATAAGGCATTGGTATCCCCCACCTTTAAAAAGGGGTTTAAGAAGATACTGATTCTCGGCGGTGGAGATGGTGGAGCAGCCTATCAACTATCCCTTATTGATCCAGATCTGGATATTGATGTAGTAGATATAGATCCGATGGTGACAGAGGTTGTAAAGAAGTATATACCTGAAGTCTATAGAGATGTATTCAGCCTTGAAAATATAAATTTGATTAATAGAGATGCATTTGAATATGTCAGGGAATATAATGGAAAGTATGATATGGTCTTAGGCGATTTAACAGATTATAGATATGAAGATCAGATCGGGAGTGATGTAAATATACTATATAGTATTGACTACCTGAATGATGTTAAAAGGATATTGAATAGTGATGGTGTAGTAACGTATCACGTTGGAGGGGTAATACTAGATAGGGAGAACGTAATAAAAATATATAATATCTTTAGAGAGGTATTCAAATACGTCAGGATATATGGAGTCTATATACCGAGCTTCCTCGATATATGGTGCTACATCTCAGGATCCGACAATCCTATTAAAATAGGTGGCGAGCCAATTATATACGATGTATCTCAATTACTGGGGCTATGACCTACATCTACTCCAATATTTCTATATACCATGTTGGGTGTATCTCACTAAAGGATCCATGGTCTGTATCTACAACCCATACACCTACAATCCTAACTCGATCCCCCTTTTTAGGAACGACAACCACATCTTGATCATCTGGGACGATCTCCACATGTATAGCTCCCCTACGTAAAATCCAAGAACCTATAGATAACATATGTTCATATTCTGGATCAAGCTTTACATCGAAGAATATATCTCCATCCTCACCCTTTGTAATCTCGGTAACTACAACGCCTTCAACCTCGACACATGTATCAAGTATCCTCAGCCTCGCCGGGTCATAGGTAGATATAAATACATTACCCTCTAAACAGTATTGCCCCACATCCCTCTGGAGCCATTGAGTACCTATCCAAGACTCATATCTATATGGATATAGTGCCACCTCCAAGTTATAGAGGATATAGGGTGTAGAGATGTAGGATGCTCCAAACAATATTATAAGGGACAAGATGAAGACCTGTTTAAACCTCTCAGCATCTCGAACCAGATAGAGTATAGCTAGGAATGCTATAACCACGATATTCAATGCCATAGCATAGAAGTATGAGACTGAGAAATAATATAGTATCATGTATATAAGTGGTGCTACAGACCCAAGTCTATAGCCCCTCCTAAACCATTTATAGGATAGATATATAAATGGGATAAATAATATGGAGTAGATATCAAGTCCAACCTCTATAGCATCCCTAGCATAATATAATAGTCCAAGGGAGAACGATATCAATGTATCAAGAACTACAATACCTAAAGCTATAGATGTGAACCCCCTTACATACCCCCTCTCAATAAAATATGCAATTATATATAGGATTAGACTTCTCATAACCAATGACAAGATCGCCACGATAGTGAATACAGATTCTGTATATATTAGGATGATGGAGCCGATTATATGGGCTATAAGGAAGAGTGTGGCACCAAATAATGGACGGGTATATAATAGGCTCACCACCATAGCAGGCACTACTAGACCATATCCAACAAGGAGATTAGGAGCGTTGATCATAAGGGTAATACCAAATAGGTTGAGGAGGAAGATAGAAGCCTCTCTAAAAACCTTTAAACCCTGCATTAAATAAATAAATCTCTATATCAAAAATTAAATTGGTTTGATAAGCCGAAATATATTGATATTAGATGATAGATCACCCATTATTTACATATATAGAATATAATATCGATAATGCCTAGATAGGAGTATTAGGGATATTGGGATGGTGAATAGATTTGGATTTATCAATCATCGATATAACCATTAGGAGCCTCTTTGTCTCAGGAGGAGCCACGGTCATAGCATCTCTATGGTCGATACCTATAGGTATATCCCTTGGATTGTCCCAGGCTAGACCCTCCAAGATCCTATTAACGATCATTAATATGATGGTTGGTATCCCAACAGTATTAATAGGGCTGCTACTCTATATGATATTATCGAGAAGTGGACCCCTAGGATTTATTAACCTACTTTATACACCTATAGCTATGATGATTGGACAAGCAATATTGATTACACCCCTAATCATAAGCCTTGTGTATGAGGTTGTCTCGGGGGAAGCCAAGGATTTGATTGAGATGCTCAAAACATATGGTGCAGACAAAATAAAAACTATAGAGACGATAACTAGTGAGGCTAGGGAAAGGATAATAGGTACATCAATAATAGGTTTCCAGAGGGCATTAGGGGAACTCGGTATAGCCCTTATGCTAGGCGGTAATATAAAGGGTTTGACTAGGGTATTCACGACAACGATAGCTTTAGAGGTTCAGAAGGGCGAGTTTGAACTGGCTATACAGCTTGGCATTATACTATTGGTTATAGACCTACTACTAATATCAATTATCAGAGTAATTGGGTGGAGTAGATGATAGAGGCTAGAGATATAACGTTTAAATATGGTAGGCAGTTAATACTTAAAAAGATAAATATATCCTTCGACAAAGGCTTACATCTAATAAAGGGTCCAAACGGTTCTGGCAAGACCACACTATGTAAAGTATTATCGGGACTGTTAAGGCCATTCAAAGGTGAAGTATATATAGATGGAGTCGATATATACAGGGAAGGTAATAGAGATATCCTATCAAAGATTATATATGTACATGATAAACCTATAATCCTCAATAGATCAGTATATGAAAACATCATATTTGGAGCCGAGATAAAAAATTTAGACGTATCAGATATACAGTATCTAATCAATAGATTTAGGCTTGAGAATATACTCGATATAAATGCATTGGAACTCTCTGCGGGTTATAAACAGTTAATATCGATATTAAGAGCATTAACTGTAAAACCTAGATACTTAATACTAGATGAACCATTTTCTGGATTGGATGATGAATATAGAGAAGAGGTTATAGATTATATAATTAGATACTCAAATAAAAACACTGTATTAATAGCTACTCACACACCATATCTCGATAGAGAAGCATCCACAATAACATATCTAAATAATGGAGAGATAAAGAAGAGGGTATACAGGGAACTAAATAATTGACTCTAACCCAAATCCACCCAAATTTTCGCTAATCTACATCTTCTAAAGACCCTCGATTAAACAAAATATGAGTAAAACCTATCAAAATTAACTATCTAGATATTGGGGGACATACAATATATCTTTATTATATGGCTGAATCAAAGGCTTCCCTATCTGATAAATTACTTATATTTATAGCTGCCATGATTGGCTGGAGCCATGACGCTGTCGGACTAACAATAACAAATTTTGTAGCTGAACCATTATGAATGAATTCGGTATTAAAAAGGATTTACTAGGTCTCATATTCTCAGCCCAGTTTATAGCAACTGTTCCAGGGGCCCTCATATTCGGTTATCTAGCTGATAAATATGGGAGGAGAAAAGCCCTATTCCTCTCGGTTCTCTGGGACTCCATATTCACAGCATTAACATTTTTTGCACCCTCCTTCCTAGTCTTAGCTATATTGAGGGTTATATCAGGGTTGGGAGTCTCATGGGGTATTGGATATGCATTACTTAGTGAAGCCTATGAACCTAAGTATAGAGGATTCTTTGGCGGGCTTATCCATGCAACATTTGTATTAGGATATGTAATTAGTGGAGTTTCAGTGAGTAATTTATATCCTCTATATGGATGGAGAGCACCATATTTAATAGCTCTATATCCAATACCGATAATAGCTATATTAGCCAAGTTCCTTCCAGAGTCTAGAGTATGGCTTAAGATTCAAGAGCTTGAGAATATTGAGGGAAGGGCTGGTGGAACCGTCCCGTTGAAGAGGCTTATCGAGAGCGACGTATTTAAATATGTTTTCCTAGCCTCAATACTCTTCTGGGGAAGTGAATTTGCATATCATGCATGGGTTGACTGGGCACCAACCCTATTAACAGATGAATATGGTTATAAAGTGGAGGAAGCCAGTGATATAGTCGTAGGCATATCCCTATTAGTCGTTATATTTCTCCCGTTAGTAGGCTATATAAGTGATTATATTGGAAGGCGTAAAGCATTTATCCTCTCATCATCGATAGGTGTAATAGGCAGCATCCTATATGCATATACATATATATTAATTGGGGATATAGAGACTTCATTCTACCTACTATATATTATACCACTAGCATTCAGCGCCCATGCATTATATGGAGTATGGAGCACGGAAATCTTCCCTACTGAAGTAAGAGCTACAGCCACATCCTTCACATTCAGCATTGCGAGAGGGCTTTCAATGGGTGCGTTCATAGTTGGTGTAGCCTCTGAATATATTGGACTAGCAACTTCAATGATGTTATTTGGCATGATAGGATTCATTTTAATGGTTACACTACCTTTGAAGCTACCTGAGACAAAGGGTAAAAAGATAGAATAAGTTATATCTGGTTACCACATAAGGAGATATAGAGTTATTTAATAGGTATAGACACTGCTATAATATATAGATCTGCATTAACAGGTTTTACTCCCTAATTATTCGCAGATATAATATTGAGGAGATACCTAGGAATACGAGTGAGAAGATAGTTAAATATACTATACGGTCAAACGATAAAACTCCATACTGTAGAGCCTCCCTCATAAGATCAGCCCCATGACTTACAGGATTATACTGCGCGATAACATAAATAGGTTGGGGAAGAATCTCAAGAACATCTAAGGGATAGAATACAGTACTATTAAACATTAGTAGGAAATAGAGTAGACCCCTCACCGATATATATGCATCGAAGTTTCTTATAACAGTTGCTAAGAAGATCGCTAAGGAGCTCACCCCCATAGCTAGGATGAAGAGTATCGGTGGTAGATACATAAGTATATATGGATTTGGGAGTGGACTCAATAATATAGCTAGGATAAGGAGGGGTGTAGAATATATAAGCCCCCTAATACTGCCTGAGATAGATCTACCAAGGATAAGATCCCAATCACTAAATGGTAGACTTAGATAATAATGATGTATCTTCCTCCTAACCTCTGCCGACACCTCCCTACCAATTGTAAAGGCTGATGCATATAATGCTAGGACAACGATGCCTGGTAGAAGAAAGTTGAAATACTCGAATCTCACGACTAAATTATTGAATATAATGGCTAATATAAAGATGTCAGCTAAATTCATACTTATTAGACCGGCCATCCACCATCTATATTTAAAGAACCGTCTTATATCCCTCTCTATAATATAGATAATCATAGGGGCTTCTCCAATCATCTAGGGTCAATGAATAAATGGTTATATAATAGTTAATAAAGCTTAGAGTATCCAATATCATAGTTATGAAGTTTAAATGGCTCTTCCTAGTGGATCTAGATGGTACAATCTGGGATCACTTGGATATATCGATGCTGGAACCTCCATTCAAGAGGATAACCCAAAAATCGATTATAGATAATAATGGGGTAATGGTCACGTTGAATATGGAG